>CAYNHP010000009.1:41509-49394 GCA_964397235.1 uncultured Bacteroides sp.
TAACCCTCTAACCCTTTAACCCTCTAACCCTTTAACCCTATAACCCTTTAACCCTATAACCCTCAGCATCTTAGTAAACTAAGATGCTGAGTAAAGAACCATGAACGCGCATTTGTTTTTCCCTGAGAATGACCTTGCCCTTGGGCGGAACCTGGACAACTACACGGCGCCGGCGGCTGCTGTGAGGTTGCGCGAGTCGGGCTATACGCTTCCGATGTGGTTCATGGGCCCGGAGGATTGCTTTGTGGCTCAGGGAGTTGACGGGCGTTGGCTTGCCGGCATGCGCGAGCGGTTCGGCATGGAGGCGCGGGTGTACGACCGCAGACCGGAGCATTGGACTCCGCGCCCGTGGGGGTGGAGCCGTGCGGCCCGGCGTTATTTCCGGCAAATCGGTTTTGCGCCAGAGCAGTTGCCGACGGACGAGGCGCTTGACGCCATCCGCGCCTTGTCGCACCGCCGCACCGGCCTGCGCATTGCCTCCGAGCTGCGCGCAGCGGGCGTGATGGGGACGCCGGTGGGAACGGAATGTGCCGATATTGAAGCTGTTGGGGAGTATGTGCGCCGGGTGGGCGAGGCGGTGGTGAAGTTGCCGTGGTCGTCGACGGGCCGTGGGCTGGTGATGCTCACCGCTGACGCCTTCGAGACTCACCGCACGCAGTTAGAGGGGATGATAGATAACCAGGGGTCGGTGACCTGCGAGCCGCGCCTGCGGGGTGTGCTGGACCTGGCGATGCTCTTTACCATGGAGCAGGGGTGTGCGCGTTACGACGGCCTGTCGGTGTTCCGCAACGCGGCCTCGGGCAGCTACGAGGGTAACGTTCTGGCGCCTCAGGCAGAGCTGGAGCGGATGTGTTCCGACCTCCTTGGCGACGGCTCGATCGGGCGGGTGCGCGACGCTTTGCCGGAAATTCTACATAATATAATAGGTGTAGCCTACGATGGCCCGCTGGGTGTAGATATGCTCATTTACGATGCCGGCGAGGGGCGCCATGCGCTGGATGGATGCATTGAGCTGAACCTGCGCAACACGATGGGACATGTGGCGCTGCGGTTCTATGAGCGCTACTGTGCGCCGGGGTCGCATGGACGGCTGCAGGTGGTGAATGTGCGGCCGCAAGAGACGGCCCGTGTTCAAGATAATCGCCTGATTTCCGGAACGTTATGCCTCAATCCTCCGGGAGGAGCGTTCACCTTCACGGCCTCCATTAATGCATAATTCATAATTCATAATTCATAATGCATAATTGCGTTGCGGCACGTTGTGGCGAGCGGGAGCTCGCCACCTCCATGCGTTTGCGGCACTTAGGACACTCCGAACGAGTGTCCCTACATTCGTAGATGCACGTTGTGGCGGGCGGGAGCTCGCCACCTCCATACTTTTGTTTACTGCGAGTATTTGCGGTAGGCGGCGGCCATGCGGGTGTGGTAGCCGCGGGAGGCGTAGGCAGGGCCGTTGTACATCTTGGCGAAAGCGGCCCAGTTCTTGGCTTTAAGGTACTTGAGCATGCCGGCGTTGCGGATAAAGTTGGCGAAGAGCTCGAGCTGGTCGTACTCGGAGCGGCTCATGCGCTCGACGAAGTCCTGCGGGCTCTTGGCGCCGCAAAGTTTCCAGTTGAAACCGCCGATTTGGAACATGCCGTAGAAGGTGCTTTCGATGGCGGCGATGCTGTCGATGGCCATGGCGGCGTCCAGGCGTGCCTGCTGGGCTTTCTGCTGGCTGCCGTACTTGCTGATTTTCAGCCCCTGGAGGGCTTCGGAGGATGTGTGTCTGCTCAGGTTGATGCCCATGCGCGCGGCAGTGCGGCGGAACACGGGGAGGTCGAAGTTGATGATCGGTTTCCCCTCGGCGTGGAATCCGGTGCGTGTTTTGCCGGTTTCGATGTCCACCACGGCGCGGATTGCTGCGGCTTCGACGCCGAGGTTGGCGGCGATTTCGTTGTAGTCCTCGTCGGTAAGCGGGCCGGAGTGCTTGGGGGCGTTGCGCTTGGGGATGAATGATGTGTGGAGGGTGTCGCCGTCGATTATAATTATGGTGCGCTCGAGGGAGTCCAGAAGTTCCTGCGGGGGTTCGAAAACGAATCCGGGCGTTGGGGAAATGCGCGTGGCTTTGTCTTGGGCGAAAGCACAAATGGCGGCCGTGGCCATCAGGACCACAGCTGCCATTTGCAATAGGGGATTATGATGCGGACCGGGCGCCATCAGGCCTTGAGGTCGGCTACCTTCTCGAGGGTGCGGGTGAGCTGTCCCCAGAAGCGTTCGACGGCGGGAATGTACATGCGTTCGGAAGGCGAGTGAACGTCGCGGAGGGTCGGACCGAAGGACACCATGTCCAGATGGGGGTACTTGCTCAGGAAGAGGCCGCATTCGAGGCCGGCGTGGATGGCCTTGATGGCGGGCTTGATGCCGTAGAGTTCCTCGTAGGCTTCGGAAGCGATGTGCATAATGGGAGAATCCATGTTGGGGGCCCATCCGGGATAGCCGTCGCCGTGGGTTACGTTGGCGCCGGCGAGCTTGAAGAGGGCTTCCACCTGGTGGGCGATGTCCCACTTGCGGCTCTCCACGGAGGAGCGCTGGCTGGTGGTTACAAGAATCTGGTTTTCGCCGATCATCTTCACCGAAGCGAGGTTGGTGGAGGTTTCCACGAGGCCTTCGAGGTCACGGCTCATGGAGATTACGCCGTGGGGCGCGCTGTAGAGGGCTTCGATGAGGGCGCGGGTGGTGGCGGAGTCGACGGCGTACTCGGGTTTGTCGGTGGACTCGAGTTCGAACTTCATGCCGCCGGTTTCGAGGCCTGCGTATTCGTTTTCAATCTCGGCCACGAACTGGTTGAAGGCCACGCGCACCTTCTCCTTGCGGGAGGTGTCCACACCGAAGATTGCGTGGGCGGCGCGGGGTATGGCGTTGCGGAGGTTTCCGCCGTCGATTTCGCAGAGAGCGATTTCGTACTTGGTGCCGAGGTTGTAGAGGAATCGGGCCACGAGCTTGTTGGCGTTTGCGCGGCCGAGGTGGATGTCGCCGCCGGAGTGGCCGCCCAGCAGGCCGCTGACGTCCATCTTGAAGTAGTGGAAGTCGGTCGGAGCGAAGGAGCGCTTATAAGTAAAGGTGCATGTGGTGTCCACGCCGCCGGCGCAGCCCACGAAAATTTCGGCGTCGTCCTCGGAGTCGAGGTTGAGCAGGATTGAGCCTTCGATCATTCCTTCGCCGAGGTTGTTTGCGCCGGTGAGGCCGGTTTCTTCGTCGACGGTGAAGAGAGCTTCCACGGGTCCGTGGACGAGGCTCTTGTCGGCCATCACAGCCAGTGAAGCAGCCATGCCGATGCCGTTGTCGGCGCCGAGGGTGGTGCCGTTGGCGCGGATCCAGTCGCCGTCGACGATGGTTTCGATGGCGCGGTTTTCGAAGTCGAAATTCTTATCGTTGCTTTCGCATACCATGTCCATGTGCGACTGGAGCACTACGGTGGGCGCACCTTCCTTGCCGGGGGTGGCGGGTTTGCTCATGGCCACATTGCCGATGGCGTCGGTGCGCACGGCGATGTTGTGCTTGGCGGCGAAGTCCAGCAGGTATTGGCGGATTTTTTCTTCTTTCTTGGAGGGGCGGGGAACGTGGTTAATCTCATCGAAGATGGTGAACACCAGTTCGGGCTTGAGGTCTTTGACAGTCATATCAAATACGGGTTATATCGGGTTAGTAAATTCTAATAAAGATTGCAGGATGAAAAAGAGTGTTAAAAAGCTCCCTTTCCGACGTCTAAATTACAAAATAAAATTCGTTTGAGGAAATTTACAAGCTAAAAATTCCTATATTTGCACTCCGAAGGCTAATAAGCTCATGAAAGTCGTATTGCTTGCAATCGGAATCGTGCTCATCAGCGTGCTGTTGCTGGGGGTGAATGTCCTTTTTATAAAAGGTTCGCGCTTCCCCAGTTCGCATGTGAGCGGGAACCCGGAGCTGGTAAAACGCGGAGCCCGATGCGCCTCGCATGAACAAAACGAAAACATCAATCATAAACAATCGAAATGAAAAAACTGTCACTCACAGTAAAGACCCTCATCGGCTGCCTGCTCCTTGGCGCCGCCGCCACCTCCTGCTCTGAGAAGGCTGCCATGCCTGCCGCTACCGACGCTCCCGCCGCTGCCGAGGTTGCTGTGATTAACATCCGCTACGTAGATGCCGACAGCATCATGGCGCACTACACCCTGGCGCAGGAAATCGCGCAGGAGAACCAGAGCATGATGATAGGCTACCAGCGTCTGGAGCAGCAGAAGCAGCAGGAAATCCAGAACCTGGGTGCTCAAATTGAAAATAAGCGTAACGCCAACGGCTACCTCTCCGAGGCATCGTTCCAGGCCGACGTTAATAACTTCAACAAGAAGCAAAGCGAAGCTGCCCGCCAGCTTCAGGTGCGTCAGGATCAGGTTTCGCGTGCCGTTGCCGACGCCAGCCAGCGTCTGAACGACTCGATTCAGAACTTCATCAAGGCTTACAACGCCACCAAGGGCTACGACGCAATCCTGATGCGTGAGGCCGGCCTCTACTTCAACCCCGAGCTGGACATCACCAAAGAGGTTGTAGATGGCCTCAACGCCGCCTACAAAGCGCCCGCTTCCAAATAAGTGACCGCCAAAGAATCCATCACCCCGGATAGCCCAGCGCAGTCCGGGGTTGATGCGTTTGGGCTTTTAACGAGCTTCGCTTTTTATTGAGCTTCGCTCAGGGTTATAGGGTTATTTTATTGAGCTTCGCTCAGGGTTATAGGGTTATAGGGTTAGGTGGAGCCTCACTGCGTTCGGCCACAATAGTTAGGGGGTAGCGTTGAGAGGTTTGATTTTTTAATTTTTTGACCATGAATAATAATGAATCTGCGGGGATGCCCAAGGGCCCCGTGTCCGTGAAAAACTTGCTCCTTGGCAACAGCTTCATCCTGCTGAGCACCATCTTCTTCGGCGTAGACATACCGGTGGTTAAGTTGCTGGCGCCCAAGTGGATGACCGTGACCGACATTACGCTGTTCCGCATCATCTGCGGGTGCGTGCTCATGTGGATCACGACGCTATTCATCAAAACCGACCGCATCCGCCGCGACGACTGGCTCAAAATCATCCTCGGAGGTGCAATCGGGCTGTTCTTCTTCCTGTACCTGTTCAATCTGGCGCTGCAGTACGCCAACCCCATTGATGTGTCCATCATCATGACTTTCCCGCCTATCTTCGTGATACTCATCGGGTTCCTGTTCCTCCACCGCCGCCCGTCGGGGATGGAATGGCTGGGCGTGGTGGTGTCGTTTGTCGGTGCGGCCATCGTTATTCTCCACGAATCCCACGGCTCGGGTCCCAAGCCTGAGAATGAACTCCTGGGCGAAGCGCTGGCGTTCGTTTCGTCGGCCTGCTATGCCTTCTACCTTGTTATTCTCGAAAAACCGAGCCACGAGTACAAGTCCTTCAGCCTGTTGCGCTGGGTGTTCCTCTTTGCGTGCATCCCGGCGGTCTTTTTCCTGCCCAAGATGCCCGAAGCGGCAATTTTCCACACCGCCGAGTGGACTCCCTGGTTGCTCATAGCCTACGTAGTGCTCGGCCCGACCTACATCAGCTATTTCCTCGAAACACCCGCCATCAAACTAATCGGCAGTGAGCTGGTGTCGCTGTATCAGTACCTCGTTCCGGTGGTGGCCATCATCGCGTCGGTCATCCTCAAGGTAGCTTCTGTGGAATGGGCGCAGATCATCGCCATGCTGGTGATTATCGGCGGCATGGTGCTGACCGACTACGGCAAACGTCGCCGTGTAAAACGAGCTGTACAGGCATGAGACGCCTACTCGCATCGGCATTGGCCGCAATGGCTCTGACGGGCTTCGGCAGGACTTACTCGACGGACGACTATGCCCTGCTGCCTACGCCTCAGCGCATCGTTTTCGGCGACCGGAAGGCGCCCCTGACGCCGGTGGTGGAGGTGTTGGTGGACAGTATTGCCGGAGCACCTGCCGGAAATGATGAGGCTTACGTACTGAGTATCAGTGATAAAGGCATAACGGTACAAGCCCTGACTCCCATCGGGCTGATGTGGGCCCGTCGCACGCTGGAGCAGCTTGCCGACGGCGACTCGGTGGCCGTGTGCGAGGTGACCGACTGGCCCGCCTTCCCCTGGCGCGGGTTCATGATGGACACGGGCCGCTCGTACATCTCCTTGGAGGAACTACGGCGTGAAATCGACATAATGTCGTGCCTGAAACTTAACATTTTCCATTGGCATCTTACTGAGAATCAGGCCTGGAGACTCGAGAGCAAGCTGTACCCGGCGCTGAACGACAGCGCCAACATGGAGCGTCACCCCGGGCGGTTCTATACACTTGACGAGGCCCGGGCGTTGGTGGACTATGCCCGCGAGCGCGGTGTGACCGTGGTTCCCGAGCTGGACATGCCCGGCCATAGCGCCGCCTTTGTGCGCACCTTCGGCGTGGATATGCAGTCGGCCGAGGGTATGGCCATCCTCAAAGACCTCCTCACGGAGGCCGCCGCGGCATTCGATACACCTTATATACATATAGGCACTGACGAAGTGCGGTTCACCAACCCTACTTTTGCCGACGAGATGGTGGCACACACGCGCGGCCTGGGGAAGAAAGTGATTTCCTGGAATCCCGGCTGGAACTACAGCGAGGGCGAGATAGACCTCACGCACATGTGGAGCTACCGCGGACGTCCGACTCCGGGTGTACACGCCGTCGACCTGCGGTTTCATTACATCAACCACTTCGACACCTACGCCGACCTTGTTTCGCTGTTCCGAAGCAATATTTATGGCCGCAAGCGAGCCGAGGATGGCATTGTGGGCGTGGAGATAGGCCTGTGGAACGACCGCTATGTGGCCGACGAAGCTTCGATGATTGCTCAAAACTCCCTCTACCCGGCGCTGATGGCTGTGGCCGAACGGTCGTGGCTCGGGGGAGGGGAGGAGTACTTCGACCGCCTTGGAACGCGCCTTTGTCCGGCCGACAGCGCCGATTTTGCTGCGTTCGTTGACTTTGAGCGGCGCTTGCTGGCGCACAAGGAGGGCATGTTGGCCGATGTCGATATTCCCTATGTGAAGCAGACCGGCGTGCACTGGCTCATCACCGACGCCTTCCCCAACGGCGGCGACCTCGAGGCCGTGTTTCCACCCGAAACCGAGGGCCTTCGGACGGAGTACATATATAACGACAGCGTTTACAGCACGGCTCCGGCCACGGGCGCGGCGGTGTACCTGCGTCATGTCTGGGGCACGCTCATCCCCGATTTTTACGCCGACCCTCAGCCCAACCATACGGCCTACGCATTTACGCGCGTGTATTCGCCAACCGACCGCATTGCGCGTCTGCAGGCCGAGACGCAGAACTATAGCCGCTCGGAGGCTGACATTCCACCGCCTCAAGGGCGTTGGGACTTCCGTGGGAGCCGAATGTGGGTCAATGGCAGGGAGTTAGAGCCGCCGTTATGGACGGCCGCGCATACCGAACGTTCCAACGAGATTTCGCTGGGAAACGAGAATTTTGCCGCCCGTGAGCCGCTCGAAGTGCCGCTCAAGCAGGGCTGGAACGATGTGCTGATAAAACTCCCCGTCGGCGAATTCCGCACCCACGAAACACGCCTGGTCAAGTGGATGTTCACCTTCGTTTTCACCGATTCCGACCTGATTTACAATCCGTCGGGGCAGTGAATTAATTCATAATGCATAATTCTTTGCTTCGCAAAGCGCCTAAAGGCGATGACATAATGCATAATTCTTTGTTGTGCAAAGCGCCTGACGGCGGTGACTTGCTTCGCAAAGCGCCTAAAGGCGATGACATAATGCATAATTCTTGCTTCGCAAGCGCCTGACGGCGATGACTTGGTTCGTTGTCAGGCGAGGGAGA
>CAYNHP010000010.1:0-4116 GCA_964397235.1 uncultured Bacteroides sp.
GGCCGGAACCGATGATGTCGAAGCCGCCGGTGTTGCGGTATTCGTCGATGATCGGCGCGGTCAGTTCGATATATTTGTGGTCAACCAGACCGCCGGGGCCCATGAGGAAGCCATAGAGGCGGCTGTCGCGATGAATCTTCTTGATACCGTCGAAGATACCGCATATTACGTTATGTCCGCCGGGAGCCTGACCGCCGGAGAGAATCACACCTACGTTGATGGGTTTGCCGGGGGTGGGGTTACTGTTCTTTTCGAAGCGGATTTCGGGCATTCCGTAGGTCTGGGGGAACAGCTTGCGGATAGCTTCCTGATCGGCTACTGACTGGGTGGGGCGGCCTTCTACTACCTTCACTGCTCCCTGCAGAGCAATGGGGAGTTTGGGCTGATAGGCTGCGCGGGCTTTTTGCAATGCGCTTTTCTTCATGTTATGTATCTATTGTTAGGGGTTTCTATTTCAAGTTGCAAATTAACTAATTTTTTCCGGAATTGTCAATATCCTTTTTGCAAAAAAATGTTACTGTAGTAGTCAATTTTGGCAAGCCAAAATTGAGGGTTGAGGGTTAAGGGTTAAGGGTTAAAGTTTAGGGTTTAAGGTTATGGTTTGATGTTTAAGGTTTAATGTGCAGGGGTCAGGCTATCACCGTGATGCTTCGGGGCATGGTGATGTACTGGCCGGCGATGGCGGCGATGCGCTCGGGTGTGAGGGCCTCGATGGCGCGCTGCTGGGCGGCAAAGTAGCCGGGCGGGGTGCCGATGAGCAGCGGCTGGGTATGATAGTTCATGATTTCCCACGGCGTATCCAGCAGCGAGGCTAAGTTGCTTTGTGCAAAGAGTTTGAGGCGGTGGAGCTCGTCGCCTTCGGGAGGGTTGGCGGCAAGGTCGTTCATCTCGGCCTCGATTTCGCGGAGCACCTGCTCGGTGAAGGAGCGGTCGCAGGTGGCGGCGATATTGACGTAGGAGAAATCGTGCGTACCGTTCAGGCTCGCCGATATCCCATAGGTCAGGCCTTTGTCCTCGCGGATATTTTTCATCAACCGGCTCCCGAAGTACCCGCCTAAGGCAGTGACACTCAGGCGTATGTCGTTATAATCGGGGTGCGACCGGAGCACCGTCGGAATGCCGACCATCACCGCTGCCTGATAGCTCTCTTTGTGGCCGAGGTCCTTGACGTATGGAGTAGGTACGGGCTTGGGCGCTTCAATCACGATGTCATAACCATGTCCCACCCCCTGCATCTTTTCCAGGGTCGCTTTGACTTTGGCTATCAGCGCATTATCAAGTAATCCTGATAGAGCCACGGTCATGGTGGCCGGCTGCATGAGGCGCCAGAAGCATTCCTTGCACCCCTCTGGGGTTATGGCCTCAATGGATGCTTCATCATCGACACGCCCGCAGAGGTGGTCCGGCCCGTAGAGCAGGCGCTGCATCTCCTCAGCTGCGAGGTTGGGCATCTGCGTGCGGGCCGTACGGTATGCCGTCAGGGCCCGGCTCCTGGCAGTCGCCAGGCGGTCCGCAGGAAAGCTCGGGCATGTCAGCAACTCGCTGATGAGCGGCAACATAGCCTCTACGGTGTCGTTGAGCATGCTGAACTCAATCAGGCTATGATGGTCGTAGAAGCGGTGCGACACCTTCACGCCGTAGAAGTCGAGAATTTCGGCTATCTCATCGCCGGTATGCTGCTCGGTACCTTCCACAAGCTGCGAGAGGACGAATTTGGGGTAGAGCGACGAGCCGGATTCAAGTCCGCCTTGAAAAATGAACGAAAGTCGGCAAACAGGCTGGAACCCACCCGAATAGGTTGCAAAATCAATGCCGTTCGAGAGCTTTTGCCACTGCGCGTCTGGAATGTTCAGCAGCGGCAGGGGCTTTACGGCAGGAGCTATGGTGCGGTCGGGATGTGTCATTGTTGCTCAAGAAATCGGAGGGCGGCCTGCAGGTCGTCGGGTGTGTCTATGCCGATGGTCGGCGCGTCGGTTTTGGCCATTCGTATTTTGTAACCCGCTTGCAGCCAGCGTAATTGCTCGAGACTTTCGGCAAGTTCCAAGGGGCTTTGCGGCAGTTCGCTGATGCGCTTGAGCACCTCGGCGCGGTAACCGTACAGTCCCACATGCGTAAAATAGTTCGCCCGCGCAGGCCACTCCTCCTTGGGGTAATTGCGCACGTAAGGAATCACCGAGCGCGAGAAGTAGAGCGCATTCCCGCGGGTGTCCATGACGACCTTCGGCGTGTTGGGGTCCTCGAGTTCTGCGAAGGGGCGCAAAGGGTCGAAGGGTCGCACCAGCGAGGCTATGTCCACATCGGCATCGTCGAAGCAGGACATCAGGGCCGTGAGTTGCTCGGGCGCAATGAAAGGTTCGTCGCCCTGGATGTTGATTACCACATCGGCCGGACTGCCGAGCAATTCGAAGGCCTCGCACACACGGTCGGTGCCGCTGCGGTGGGTCGCTGAAGTCATAACAACCTTGCCGCCGAAGCCTTCCACGACCTCTGCGATACGCGCATCGTCGGTGGCCACAGCCACGGCGTCCATCACGTCGGCCACCCGCCGGTAGACGCGCTCAATCATGGTCATGTCGCCGAGCATCGCCAGCGGCTTGCCGGGAAATCGCGTCGAAGCATATCTTGCGGGTATAATTCCTATAAAAGTTGGCATATGTATCGAATCTTGTAAAAAGCTAAAACCTAACGCCTAAAACCTAACGCCTAAAACCTAACGCCTAACTCACCGCTTCATCGTCGTGGTTGACGACGTAGATCTGGGCATTTTCGTATTTGAGAATCTTCACTCTGGTGCCGGGATGGATAAAATCGCCTAAGGACACGGCGTCGTACACCTTATCGTCCACCAGCACCTTGCCCGCCGGACGCAGAACGGTGACCGCACGGCCCCATTTGCCCACCAGCCGCGCCGGCTCCATGTCCACGCCCACAAAGCCGTCGGAATTCCGAAGCTCCGTCATCAGTTCGGAGTGGCGTCGCACGGCCATCGGCCCCTTGGCGGACGTCAGCCACAGCACCGCACCCACGGCCAGCACTATGCCGATGGCCGTGACAAGAACGGCGTTGGTGATGGCCCCGAAGTCAACGCCCGAAATGGAGTCGCTGTGGACCATGGCCCCGACAATGGCCACAATAATGGCCGCTATGCCGCTGATGCCGCATATCCCGAAGCCGGGTATCACAAAGATTTCCAGCACAATAAGCACCACCCCGACCAGGAAGCAGAGAAGTACCCACGAGGGCAGCGAACCCATGACGAGCATCGGCAGGAAATAAAGCACGGCGGCGATGATGGCCACGGCAGCGGCCACGCCCAGGCCCGGCGTATGCATCTCCATATATATACCGCCGAGAATCAACATCACCAGCACGGCGCGAACCGCAGCCGATGACAGGAAGCCGAGGATTGAGTCAGTCACGCTGCTCTCGTACGACATAAGTTCGGGGTGGTCGATGTTGAGGTCGCGGAGAACCTCGTCGGTGGACGTGGCGATTCCGTCGGCAAAACCGGCCTCAACCGCCTGCTGGGGAGTGAAGGAAATGGACACCTCCGGGTTGACCATCTTGGCGGCGATGGCCGGGTCGCGGCGCCACACCAGCGAATCGCCGCGCATCACCTTGCCGTGGTGCTCGGCAGTGGAGCGCATAATCGTGGCCATATAGCTCTGATATTTCTGAGGCATGGGCTCACCGGAGCCATTGACCACCGTGGCAGAACCCATGCTCGAGCCCGGAGCCATATACACGCTGTCGCATGCCAGTGCGATCAGCGCCCCCGCCGAAGCAGCGTTGGGGTCTACGAACGCCACCGTCGGAATGCTCGAGCGCAGCAGGGCCGTGCGTATAGAGTCGGCGGCATCGACAGCACCGCCGTAGGTGTTGAGCTTAATCAGCAGCAGGTCAGCGTCCCACTCGGCGGCATTGTTGCATGCCTTGCGGAAATGGTGGAACACGCCGAGGTCGATTTCTGATTCTATGGGGATGATATACACCCTCTGGGCGCTTAGGGTCAGGCAACTAAGCAACCCCGTTATCAGTGCTATGAGATACTTTTTCATTGGTTTTCGATTTTTTGCCGAAATATCCCGGCAGGAGCGATACACCTATTATTAAATA
>CAYNHP010000010.1:4216-45065 GCA_964397235.1 uncultured Bacteroides sp.
CGATACACCTATTATTAAATATATGTAGTAGCTGAGAAGTCGCCACACCAATGCCAGCACCGCGGCCAGACCCACGGCACCGATAAGGTCGCCGTAGTAGTTGGTGAAGAGCCACTCGCTGATACCGCTGCCCCCGGGCGTAGGGCTGACCATGAGCACTACCCACACCACGAACTGACGCCCGAACACAAGCAACTGGTCCGTCCCCGGCACGAAGGCCCAGAACAGGGCGTTCACCACAAAGTAGCGCGAGAACCACGAGAGCGTCGTGGCCCCGAACACGTTCAGCCACCACGATGCCTTGCGACCCTTCACCCACTCCGACGTGGCCACCATGTTGTCGGCCGTGCGGTCCAGCTTGAGTTTGCGTAGCCACCGAACCTGTGCCAGGCGGTGCAGAACGCGGCTCACCGCACCCGGACAGCGCAGGATGGCAAGGTAAAGAATTGTGGTCCAGATAAATATGCCGGCGTAAACCAGCCAGAACACAACCTTCACACCTCCTAAAAAGTAGTTCTGCGACATGGCCATCGAGCCAAAGAGGTCGTCGGTCGGAATCAGCAGCATGATAATGGGACAGAACACCACGAAGAAGAGCTCGTCCAGGAATAAGGTGGTGAGTGTCAGCGTGGTAGCCCGTCCGGCCTCTATCCCCTCGCGGTTGAGGTAAAAGATGGCCATGGCGCTTCCGCCTACGACCGACGGCGTGATGGCCGACGTGAAGGCGCACATAAGGTCCGTCCGCAGCGCCCGTTTCCATGTCAGGTCGCCGAAAGCTATGGTGTGGAAACGCCACGTCAGGCCGAAATCGCGCCCGCACACAAACACGCAAGCCAGCAGTATGCCGGCTATCGTGTGGAGGTCGAAAGGTATGGATTTGAGGGTTGCAAGGTCGATGTCACGCTTGAACAGCCACACACCGACCCCAAGGCCGAGGAAAAGGGGCAGGGCAGTGCGCCACAGGGTTTTCCGCAGCTCTCCGTTCATTCCTCTTTCCGCAGGGTGGAAATGAGTTTTTCGATGTGTTCAACGGGGTCTTCGGCTTTGAACACCTCCGAGCCCGCAATGATGCCCGCAAATCCGAGTCCGAGCACCTTGGCGAAGCCGTCGGCCGTCATCGGTGCGCGGCCCGAAAGCGCCACAAACGGTATCTCGCCGCCTGCCTTGCGAGTGTCGGCGATTATCTTCGCAGCCTCTTCGTCCTTGACCCCGGCGGGGATTACGACGTAGTCGATGTCGGCGCGCTCCATGGCAAGAGCGGCGTCGGCCGACGCATTATAAGTGCCGATAATAGCCTCAGGACCAATCTCTTCGCGTACGGTCACCGGGCTGCGGTCGCCCGTGAGGAACACGCCGTGGAGGCCCAGTTCGCGCGCCATATCTAAATTGTCCTCGATGGTAAGCATCGTGCCCGTTTCCCGGCACAGGGGTACTATTTCTTTTGCCACTTCGCGGATGGCTGCGTCGTCCATGCCGGAGGGGTCCAGCTGGAGCCATCCGCAGCCGCCCTCTATGGCCATCTGCGCCATCTCGGCTATGGAATAGTTATCGTTGGGTGTGAGTCGTATCTGTAACATATGGCAAAGGTACAAAAATTAGTTATCCCGACAAACTTATTGCAGATATTTTTCCTCCAGGGTGCGGAATGCGGCAGTATGCTTGAAGGCGTTGATCCACGTGTTGAGCGAGTCGAGCAGCACGCTGTCGCCCGGCGCCACAACCCAAACCTGCAACTGGTTGAACGATACCGGCGTGGACAGGTCCAGAGCCGGATAGTCGGCCGCCATGCGTTGTGCCACAGCCTTGCTCACCACGGCCTGACGCACCTCCCCGCGGGCCGTCAGCGCCACCAGATGCTCCGCCGTCAGCCCCGGTTCGGACTTGGTGTAGATGGTGTCGCCCATCTCGTGCGCCAGGTTTTCCAGGCGCAGTCTGTAGGGCGACGCCTCCGCAAGCCACACTGTGTCGCCCATCAGCTGCGTCTGGCTGCTGACCGGTCCGTGTCCTCCCGCCGAGTCAGCCCGTTGCACCAGCACCTGGCGGTCGAAATAAATCGGGTCGGTCACAGGGAAATACTCCTTGATGCGAGCTGTGGAGGGGATGTTGCCTATGAACAGGTCGTACTCGCCGTTATAGAGGTCGTTGAAGGCCTTTTCAAGACCGGCCACGGGGTGGTATTTCACCTTCAGGTCGTGGCGGGCGGCGATAGCGTTCAACACCTCGTAGTCGAACCCCGCAATGGTGTCGTTGGCCAGGTTATATGTCAGCGGCGACATTTCGATTGCCACCGCCAGCGTGTCGCCCCCCGGCCGGGTATACTCCAGCGCCAGCGTGCTTTGGTTTGCCGCATAGCGCCGGTAGATACCGATTATGGTCAGAATTACCACGCATATACCCACAAACAGCGGTATGCGCGACGAAAGTGATTTCTTCTTCATGGTGTTTTATGTTAGTACAAATAAAAAACGGCTGAGGTGCGCAACATGTTGAAATTTCCCTTTGAAAAATTTGCATTTGAGAAAAATCGCCCGGGCGGTTTGTCGCTGTTTGTCAATGTGCCGGGACTTCAGCCCCAAAGGTCTCAACAAGGCGACCACGCCCGGGCGGTTTGTACACGTGCCGGGGCTTCAGCCCCAAAGGTCTCCGCAGCCCCGCCCCGGTCAGGCGGTTTGTCCACGTGCCGGGGCTTCAGCCCCGAAAAATTAAGCATTCCCCGGGACTGTTGCGCAACTCAAAAGAATTTACTATTTTTGCACCGCAATGCTTACGAGGGTACGCAAAATAGTATCTGAGGTTGGAGCGCAGCTCGTCGGGGCGGTGCTCGCATCGGTTATGTGCCTCAGCGCCACAGCCCAGCACCACGAAGCCCCCGTGGCCACCAACAACGGCCCCGAAATCGCCCCCTCCTACGCCTGGACCATGATTTCCCCCCTGGGCCTGCGCGAAAGCGCCGTCATCGACACGGCCATGCTCAACTACGCCACCCAGTTTGTCCCCAACAACGTATCCCCCGCATGGGTCACCACCGGCAACTACGGCGCCGAGGGCATGAACATGATTTTTTCCGAACGGCTCCCCCTGAGCTCTTTCTTCTTCCAGGATGCCCTCGAGCACTGGATGCCCCTCGAGCGCAAGCAGAAGTTCTACAACACCCGCATCCCCATGACGCTGCTCTCGTTCAACACCGCCGGCGGGCGCGACAACTCCCAGGAACGCCTCCAGGCCATATTCTCGGGCAACATAAACCGCAAGGCCCAGGTTGGCGCAATGATGGACTACCTCTACTCCAAAGGATGCTACGCCAACCAGGCCATCAAGGACCTCTCCTGGGGCCTCAACGGCTCCTACATCGGCGACCGATACGAGTTCCAGGGATTCTATAACCACTTCAACCTCCTCAACAAGGAGAACGGCGGCATCACCGACGTCACCTACATCCTTGACCCTGAGGAAATTCAGGGCGGCGTCAGCAAAATCGACCCCAAAGCAATCCCCACCCACCTGAGCAACGCCCACACGCGCCTCTGGGGCGAAGAACTCGTGCTCAACAACCGCTACAACGTCGGCTATTGGCACGAAGAACCCGACAGCCTCAACGACACAATCATCCACCGCACCTACATCCCCGTAACTTCGTTCATCTACAACCTCAAATACAGCGCCCGCAAGCACCTCTTCACCGACATGCGGGCCGACGAGACAGCGAAATTTTTCGATGCCACCTATCTCGACCCCGACTTCACCCACGACAAGACAACCTATTGGGAGCTCAACAACACCCTCGGAATCTCCCTCCTCGAAGGCTTCAACAAGTACGCCAAATTCGGCCTTGCAGCCTTCGTGACCCATCAGGTGCGCAAATATAACCTCCCGGCCGACACACTGGACCGCACCGACCCCGCCATCGGCCTCGACCCCTGGCCCGAAGGCACCGAGAACCTCCGTGCAAGCCAGAGCCAGCAGCTGGCGTGGGTGGGCGCTCAGCTCACCAAGCAGCGGGGCTCGATTCTCCGCTACAGTGCCCGCGGCGAAATCGGTTTCCTCGGTCCCGCCGCCGGCGAAATCAAGATCGACGGCAACATCACCACAAACATTCCCCTGTGGCGCGACAGCCTGCGCATAACCGGCATCGGAGCCTTCCACAACGAGACGGCCCCCTACCTGATGAACAACTACTACAGCAACCACCACATCTGGCACAACGACTTCGGCAAGATCCGGCGCGTTTGGTTCGGCGGCGATTTGGAGTACGACAGAACGGGCACCCGCTTCTCCGCCCGCGTGTACAACATCCAGAACCACATCTACTTCAACAGCTCAGGCATGCCTGTCCAGCACGGCGGCAATGTCCAGGTAATCAGCTTCGGCTTGCAGCAGAACATCAAGGCAGGCCCCTTCAACTGGGAAAACAGGATTTACTATCAGACCACTACCGACGACAACATCATCCCCCTGCCGGCCCTGACAGTCAACTCCAACCTCTACTTCCTCTTCCGCATCGCCACCCTCAAGGTGCAGGCGGGCATCGACTGCGACTATTACACCCGCTACTACGCCCCGGCATACCTCCCATCGCTGGCATCATACGCCAACCAGCACTCCACCAAGCTCGGAAACTACCCCTTCTGCAACCTATATATAAATATGAGGCTCAGCCGCGCCCGATTCTATGTCCTGTTCTCCCACGTGAATCAGGGTCTTTTCGGCGGCAACAACTACTTCGCCACGCCCGACTATCCTCTTAACCCGCGCCGATTCCAGATCGGAATCTCCGTAGATTTTGCAAATTGACATGAAACTGAACCACTTGCTGCGCAACATATCCCTCGCACTCTCTGCCCTGATGCTTTGCCTCTCGGCCTCTGCCCTCGACCTGCCCATAAAGAAAGTCAAAGGGCAGCAATTCTATGTCTACGAGGTCAATAAGGGCGACTCGGTCTTCGGCGTGTCCAAGAAGCTCGGCGTCACAACCGAGGAAATCCTCCGCCACAACCCCGCCGCCGCAAACGGCATCAAGAAGGGCATGAAACTCTACTTCCCCCTCGAGGAGTACGTCCAGCCCGTAACTCTGCCGGACTCGGTCGAGGTGGTCGAAGTGGTGGACACGGTGGTGGCGCCGGCAAATCCCGCCGTGGCCGTCATCCTTCCCTTCGGCCTGGCCAACGAGGAGCAGTCGCGCCTCAACAAACTCTCGCTCGACTTCTACCGCGGCTTCCTCATAGCCGCCGACTCCCTGTCCAACCGCCCCGGCAAGCTCGACATCAACGTGTACGACTGCGGTAACAACGCCGCCGACCTCCGTGCGCTGCTCGAAAGCACACCGGCCATCGGCCAGGCTCAGGTCATCGTCGGTCCCGAGGACGAGGAGATGCTCTCGCAGATCGAAACCTTCGCCGAAGCCACTCAGACCTACGTCCTCAACGTGCTCAACGTCCGCGATTCGGCTTATATGACCAACCCCTACGTCCTCCAGGCCAACATCCCCCAAAAGGACATGTACGCCCTGGCCATCAAGGCGTTCATGGACATGTACGAGGGCTATACGCCTGTGATTCTGCGCAACGAGAAGGGTCGCAACGAAAAGGAAGCCTTCGTTGAAGCCCTCTCCGAGGAACTTGCCCGACGGGGTATCGAACCCCTCCGCATCAAATACGACGGCACGCTCCTGGTGGCCGACCTCGACGTGATGGAGAAGCACGGCGCCGGAAAATACGTCGTTGTCCCCTCCTCGGGCGCCCTGGCTGAGTTCAACAAGTTCGCCCACGTGGTCAAGGCCCTGCGCGAACGGGCTGCCGAGTTGCCGCTGTCCGACAACGAAGCCGAGTGGACCGAAATCGCCCTCTTCGGTTACCCCGACTGGACCGCATTCCGCGGAGAAGCACTCGAACTCCTTCAGAAACTCAACGCCCGCATATACTCCCGCTTCTACGACAACTTCCTGGGCTTCGACTCCAAGATTATCGGCGACGATTTCCGCTTCTGGTACGGCACGGACATGATTGAAAGCATCCCCTCCCAGGGGCTCCTGGGCTACGACACGGCCAACTACATCATCCGCAACATCCGCGCAAACGAGGGCCGCTTCAACCCCATGTGGAACCGCTTCACATCCGGCATCCAGAGTGTGTTCAGCTTCGCGCAGGCCCCCGGCGCAGGGTACTACAACAACGCCCTCTACATTGTCGACTTCCTCCCCGAAGGGCGCATGACCAAACGTATAATCTACTGATATGCGCAAGGTTATAATTCTTTTGGCATTTGCGCTGTGCACTCTGTGCGCCGTGGCCGAGACGCACTATAAGCCACACATCTTCGTGGGCGGTCGTGCGGGCATGACCATGGGCAAGATTTCCTTCTCGCCCAATGTCCACCAGGCCTGGCAACCGGGCACCACCGGCGCCGTAACCGTCCGCTACACCGAGGAGAAGCTCTTCGCCCTCATCGGCGAGGTGGGCTGGACGCAGCGCGGCTGGAATGAAGCCTACGAGGAAACCGACCTCCATTACAGCCGCACCCTCACCTACGTCACCATCCCCATCCTGACGCAGATTTACTTCGGTTCGCGCCGGGTCAAGGCGTTCGTCAACCTCGGTCCCGAATTCAACTACCTCCTCGGCTCGTCCATATCCTCCAACTTCGACTACGCCAACACAGTCTCCGTGGCCGACTTCCCACCGCGCCGGCACACCGAGCAGCTCACCATGGAAATCAAAAACCGCTTCGACTACGGCATCACAGCTTCCGTCGGCGGTGAATTCTATATCCAACCGCGCCACTCAGTCGTCCTCGAAGCCCGTTTCTATTTCGGCCTCGGCAACATCTTCCCCTCATCCAAAGCCGACGTCTTCAGCGCCTCCCGCAACATGTCCCTCGAATTCACAATCGGCTATAACTTCCGTCTGAAATAGAACCCTATGGAGGTGGCGAGCTCCCGCTCGCCACAATGGCAAGCAAAGGTGGCACGATTATGGAGGTGGCGAGCTCCCGCTCGCCACAATGACCCGCAACGGGATCATCAACGCATGTAGGGACACTCGTTCGGAGTGTCCTAATGGCCCGCAAACAGAGCCCCGGAGGGGTGATGTTGTGAAGTATACTCATTAATGAAAAAAATATGCATTTGCCAATAAAACAATATTTTACATATTTTCTCCTACTGATTTCCTCCCTGGCCGCATCGGCGCACTCTTCCAAAATCGCCCATGCCAAGGAAATCCAGTCGGCATTCGGCTTTCAGGACAAGGCTGTGTTCGAATGGCTATGCTTCATCTCATCGGACATGATCGACAAGCACCAGCCATTCTACGACCGGCTCAAGGCGCAGTTCCCCAATTTCACCTGTCGCCACCGCCTCCTCTTCCACTGGAACTACAACGGCAAGCCCTGGACACCAGGACTCGAAGCCCGGGTGGCTGCCTACACCCGCCAGATCTATGGCTCCAAGGAATATAAGGACCATCTTGAAGAAATGAACGCCCGTTTCCTCGAAGTCCTCCGCAAGGAGCAGAAGCGTCGCAATGGCCTCATAAACGCCCGCACCGAGGAGGTATTCGGCTATGCATCCGGCGGTCGTGAGGCCGCTTATGCCAACTTCTTCGCCGCCATGGCCTACGACCTCCACCTCCTGGGCGACTATATGACCGACAACAAGGACCTCAACGGCCTGGTCGAACTCAACACCCTCGTGGGCGGCATCATCTCCACAATCAACCGCCTCGACGCAAAAGCCGGCAAGCAGCTCACCAAGGCCCTCAGCGCCGAACTCAAGTCCGGTAAGGGCGACCAGGAAAAAGCCGACGCCCTCATGGCCATCGTTCAGAAAGAACTCCCTCCGTTCATCCGCACCGCCCGCGAGGGCTCCATCTACCGACACCTCCTCTCCCGCGGCTTCAAATTCCCCGACCCAAACTAACCCCATCCCCGAAAGCCCCGTGCCTCTAATTGTGGCCGAACGCAGCGAGGCACCGTCCCCGGACCTAACGAGAAAAATTTAGCCTGCTTCTCCCTTATTTCTGTAGAAAAGTGCCACAAACCGGGGCATTACCCGAAACTCATCCCGGGCGTAACGTGTTGGTCCATAGCGTCTTTCCATGCGCAATTTCGTCCGCGAAAAATATTTATGCGCCCGATTCGTCCGAAAATTCAGCCACTTAGCCACTGTCGGAGTTTCGCCTAAGTCCAAGTGTGCAAAGTGCACAACTTTTCGCGAAAACATGTTGTATCTTTGCATCGTAATCTAAAAAATCAACGCTATGAAAACCAAAAACACCTTTGTATTTAACCTTGAATGGGCCGAAGCCCTCGACGGCTGCGAACCCGAAGTAGTATCTGCCGTGTACTACGCAGTCGTCCACTATGCCCGCACCGGTCAGGTCCTCGACATCGAGAACCCGGTCGCAAGGATAGCCTTCCGGTTCATCCGTCTCGAACTCGACCGCACCCTCAAGCGCAAAGCCGTCTCACCCCAACACGTTACCGCTCCGGAAGAAAACGCACCCGCACCCGCATCCGACCCCGTAGAAGTTGTGTCGGTACAGGAATCGCCTCAAGAAGAAGCCGAAGATTCCGTCGCCACCATCCAAAAAAACACGGGCAACGGGAACAATCGCACCGTCAAAAATCCTCGTGCCAAACACACGCCCGTCACGCAGCCCCCTCGCGACCAACCCCAAAGCACCGTTAATTTCGCCTATCATGCAAGAAGCTCGCTCCATGAACCCTCCGAGCCTGAACAGAGCACCTCTCCGGCCCCCGGTGCTAAAAACCTGCGGGCTCCCCCTTCAAGAAGCATGAGCATCCGCCAGCGCGCAACAAATTTTGTCTTCCGTGCAAAGATATGGAGGTGGCGAGCTCCTGCTCGCCACAATGGGCCTCAACCGTTCTCCTGCATGCGCGCCATAAATTTTGTCTTTCGTGCAAGGAGCTTGCTCCTTGAAATCCCCGTCGAAGCCCCCAAGACCCACATCGAGATTAATCATGATAAATCTCGATAAATCCCGATTAATCACCCCCCCTCGTAACGCTCGCACCCTCCCCGCCGCAACGTTTGTCTCCAAATAATAATAAGGAAGAGCATCCCTTATTTAAGAATCATAATCAAAAAGGAAAAGCAAAATGCCCTCAGAGGCCACCATGAGCAGCTTCAGTGTGGGTATCTTAACTTTTTCCGAAAAAAGATAGAAGAATATTTGTGTTTTCCGGTTTATAATTGTACTTTTGCTCATGACATAATAACCAGTATCCTGATTAAAGTTATGAAGAGGTCTATTTCAGTCGCGTTGTTGTTGCTGTTGTTTTTTTCGATTATGGCAAATCCGGGTGTCAATAATGATTCCACGCATGTTAACGAGTTGAAAGAAATTGTTGTAGAGGGTGAGACGTACCGTATTGAAGGTGAAAAACACATACTGTTTTTGTCTAAAGAAAATCGCAACTTTGGCACAAACGCGTTAGATGCAATTTCATCGTTGAATAGGTTTAAAACTACTTTAGATGCAACTACCCTCCAAACCATCAATAATGAAAATGTTTTTATTCTTATAAATGGGGTGCCCTCTGAGGGGATTGACTTGCGCACGTTTAAAGGCAAGGATATCAAGAACGTAGAATATTATCAACAAGCCCCTGCTCAATATATGGTTTTTACAACCGGTCCTATCATTAATGTGGTATTAAAAAAAAACCACGAGGCTTATTTCGGCGGATATTTCAATACTAAAAATGCTGTTAACACGGGCTTCGGCACAAATCAGGTTACTCTCTCATATAGAGATTCCCTTAATCAGATGAATCTTAATTATTTCGGTGACTATCGGAACATCCATAATATTATCATAAATTCTAAATATAATTCATCTTATTCATCCACTTTTTTTGATCAGTCCCAACTATATAAAGGAGACTTGAACAATATCTCTGCAAGTTATCAAAGATTTGAAGGTCTACACCTTTTCAATGCTAAATTATCCCTAAAAACGAATCCTCGGAACCAAAAGACCAATGGTGTTGGATATTACATAACTTCGCCTGATGAACCGATTTTTCAATTCTCGAATTTTTCAAATGCAAGGTCTCGTTCACGCTCGGTAAACATGGCTTTATATTATATCAAAATGCTATCAGCCCAAAGTAGCCTCTCAGCCCAAATAGTTGGTAACGTCGGTGACTCGTACTCGGAATCTGAATTAAACCCCAACCAAGTAGAAACATTCGAGGATAATGTAATAAATACAGTGAGGCCATTATTAACCCAAATTGATAATGATACCTACGCAGTGCGAGGCTCCGTATCGTATACAAATTATACCAAGGCGGGTACTTTCTCTGGTTCTGCATTGTATAATTATGCTCAATTAAACTCTTCTTTCAAGGATTCGAAAAGCAAAGTACTCTCTCATAAATCCTATCTCTATGCAGGATATTCAAATTTTTTTGACCCGACTAAACACAGTAGTATTACTCCTTGTACGACAAATTTAACGGCAGGATTGGCTGTACAAAACCAACATACATGGATTAATTCTTATACCCAAGTTAGTCCATATATACAGGGCTACATTGATTGGTGGCCTCAGAAGCTCAAAGGTTTTACTACCCAACTCACTCTTTCATTTCAGCGAAATCAGCCTGAAATTAGTCTTCTTTCAGAAGTTCAAACCAATATAAACTATGATTTAGTTTATATTGGAAATCCTATACTTAAGAATTGGACTAAAACGGGAGCAAAGGTCGTTATTGGATATTTCCCGCGGACGAGTCGAAATAGAATAAGCGTAATAGCCAACATAGACTACCGGCACAAACCCATAGCCACGGTTTTGTGCTTAGATGGGCAATATAATTACATTACCCCCACAAATCTAAATTACACCTTCAATCCCAGTTTTTATCTAAATGGAAGTTGGTATCCTGTTAAATGGTTGGAAGTGTCGCCGTACATTGAGTATTATATGTTTAGATTTAATACTCCGAATTCCAAGGTTCGCAAAGGTTATTTGCGTTATGGCGGAAGAATTGCATTTTTAAAAGATTCATGGAGTTTGATATTGGCGGCAAATTCTCCAACAAAAACCTACACAGGAGATTTCTCAGAGGATGATGTGGCTCAATACGCCGTCCAATTTCAATATAAATACCGGAATTGGGCTTTGGGTACATCCTGTAATTTCCGGTCAGGAAAAAGTCTTACATCCGCATCAAGCAGTTTTTACCATTATTCAGTTGTACAAAAATGGAAGCCTTTGTACTACCTGACTCAAATTTCAATAGTTTACTCCTTCTCCGTCGGTCGTGCACGTCGTCACCAGAATCCTTCAAATAACGAGGATCTCAACAATACAGGCTTGAACGAATACATCCAACCTCAGATGCACTGATATGCGGTTCCCTCACTCAAAGCAGGCCGACTCAAAGTTCTGCGGAGTGGCCTGTCTTGTTTCTATTTGCAAGTTCTACGGAAAGTCCTATTCCTCCGCTTTCCTTGCCTCATTGTGTCACATCGGCTCAGAGGGAATGTCACTGTTAGGGCTCTCGAACGTGGCGCGTAAGCTGGGCTTCGACACCATGTGCATTTCTATCCCGCATGCAAAGCTTGAACATTGCCCTCTACCCGCTATATTGCACTGGAATCAGAATCACTTTGTCGTTCTCTATAAGATAGATCATAAACGGCGCTACCAAATCAGCGACCCGGCCAAGGGACGCATCAAATTGAGCGAGGATGAGTTCTTCAAACATTGGCTCGGAGAATCCGATAAGGGAATAGCGTTACTTTTGGAGCCTACTGCAGAGTTCGGGAAAATCGAACCCAAGCAGGACAGCAGCCTCAAGACGCTGAAATTAGTCACCGACTACATCAAACGTTATAGAAGCTATCTTGTCCAAGTCGTCTTGAGCCTATGTTTTGCGAGTGTTCTCCAACTCATATTCCCTTTCCTTACGCAGAAACTCGTTGACGTCGGCATCGGCGAAAAACGAATAAGTTTCATTTGGTTGATTCTCCTCGGAGAGCTATTCCTTATCATTGGCCGGGTGCTTTCGGAGTTTATTCGCCGATGGCTTATGCTCCATGTAACAATGCGCGTAAACGTAACCCTGGTGAGCGATTTCTTCATCAAGCTGCTTAAGCTGCCGATGGCATTTTTTGAAATGCGAACTATGGGTGATCTTAATCAGCGAATGAACGACCACTCCAGAGTTCAATCTTTCCTTACTAACCAATGTCTGAATTCCATTTTCGCCATTTCGACGCTGGTGGTATTTTCGGTGGTTCTTTGCCTGTATAGCCGTATTCTTTTTGGCATTTTTCTTTTAGGAAGCATTCTTTATGCCGGATGGATTGTCCTTTTCCTTAAAAAACGCAAGCTAATAGATTACGATCTATTTGATATTCAGGCCAAAAATCAAAGCAAAATGTACGAGTTCCTATCGTCCATGCAAGAGATAAAGCTTCAGAATTGCAGGCAACGCAGACGCTGGGAGTGGGAAGATCTTCAAGCCGACCTTTTCGAAGTGCAGCAAAAGTCGTTGAAACTCCAGCAGACGCAAGAGGCAGGTTCTGTTCTTATCAATGAAATAAAGAACATTTTCATTACAATAGTATCCGCAACTTTCGTAATCAACGGAGAAATAACCCTTGGCGGTATGATGGCTATCCAATATATCGTCGGTCAGCTTTCCAACCCTGTTGAGCAGATGGTTTCCTTCGCATATTCCTTTCAGGATATGAAAATCGCCCTCGAACGTATAAATGAAGTCCACAATTCTGTGAATGAGGAAGACATACAAAGTGGGAAAAGTACCCTCGAGAAAAATTCCGATATCACTATATCAGATCTAAACTTCAAGTACGACCCCGACTCACCACGTTATACCCTCGAGAAAATCAACGTAGCGATACCCACAAACAAAGTCACGGCTATTGTGGGTCATTCCGGTAGTGGTAAGACTACGCTTTTAAAGCTATTGCTTGGCTATTATACAACCTACGAGGGCGAGGTTGCTGTTAATGGCGAGTCGCTTCGAAATTTCGACATCGACTGGTGGAGAGAGCAGTGCGGTGTGGCGATGCAGGACGGCGTCATTTTCACCGAGTCTATTGCCCGCAATATCGCAGTGGACGACAAAGATATAGACTGGGACCGTATTCGTATAGCTGCCCGTGTGGCTAATATATTGGAAGATATTGAAGCCCTGCCACTGGGATTCCAAACCATAATTGGAAAAGAGGGTCATGGAATGAGCCAAGGGCAGAAGCAGCGCATCCTCATTGCAAGAGCCGTCTATCGAAATCCCTCGTACATTTTCCTGGACGAGGCCACCAACTCTCTGGACGCCAAGAATGAACGCACCATCGTAGAAAACCTCAGCGAATTTTATGCCGGCAAAACCGTAGTAGTGGTTGCCCATCGCCTTTCAACGGTCAAGCATGCCGACCAAATCATTGTTCTGGACAAAGGAAGCATTGTTGAAAAGGGAACCCACGAGGAGCTTGTCTGTCGCCGTGGAGCATATTATTCGCTCGTGAATAATCAATTAGAGTTGGCAAAATAGAATGAAACAAGAAAATCTTCGCTCTGACAAACTAAACACAATCCTCAAATCCCGCCCTGCACATTGGATTCGGTGGGGAACGGTTTATATCATAATAACCTTCGCCCTCATAGCTCTCATTTTCTACTTTCTACTGCAGTAAATCCTGAACGCCCGTTGGTTTTTGCATGAGGTGTTTGTGGTTTGGAGTTATTTTTGTACCTTTGCATTGCATTAAACTCTCCAACACCTAAAACGAAAACTATGCTTAAAGGAATCATCGCTATTACCGGCAAGCCGGGCCTGTTCCGACTGCTCAGCCGCGGGCGCAACGCGCTCATCGTAGAAAATATCGCCACCGGCAAGCGCACCCCCACCTACGCCCACGAAAAGGTCGTTTCGCTGGCCGACATCACCATGTACACAGAAGACGGCGACATGCCCCTGGGCGAAGTCATGGACAAAATCAAGGTCTACACCAACGGCGAGCCCATCGACGTGAAAGCACTCAAGAGCGACGCCGACTTCCGCGACCTCTTCGAAAAAATCCTCCCCTCCTACGACAAGGAGCGCGTCTACACCACCGACATCAAGAAGCTCTTCTCGTGGTACAACCAGCTCATCGCCGCCGGCGTGACCGAGTTCAAGGACGAGGAAATTGCCCAGGATGAGGCTGCCGAAGCCGCCGAGGCTGCCGACGAAGCACAGACAAAATAAGAATCGTTAAGCCCGGCAAACCTTTTTTAATGGATTGGTATGCCGGCTTTAACATATTTATATTGTATATTCGTTGATTTATGGGTAATTTTGCAATATCTGCAATCCATAACATCACATTTACAATGAAGAAAGAATTTATTTTAAGTCTTGCATTAATAGCCTCGCTCTCGGGCTGCGCCCAGCAACCCGAAAGTGACCAGCCGACCGCTCGTGCACAAGTCACCGTGCCGGCCGTAGCCCCTGCCACGCAGGAGGATTTCATCAACGCCGCCGAAAGCACCGTCAACGGTGTGGTGAGCGTGAAAAGCTTCGCCGATGTCAACGAGCTGCGTCGCCAGCAACAGCAGGTCGATCCGCTCTACGAGTTCTTCTTCGGCTCCCCCCGCCAGCAGCAGGCGCCTCACAAAACCGAGCCGCAGTACCGTCAGGTGGGCCTCGGCTCGGGCGTAATCATCTCGCCGGCGGGGTATATCGTAACCAATAACCACGTCGTCGAAGGGGCCCGTCACCTCGAAGTAACCCTCAACGACAACCGCAACTTCGAGGCCGAGGTTATCGGCACCGACCCCACCACCGACCTGGCCCTGATCAAAATCGACGCCACCGACCTCCACGTAATCCCCATGGGCAACTCCGAGGACCTGCGCCTGGGTGAGTGGGTGCTGGCTGTGGGCAATCCATTCGGCTTCACCTCGACGGTGACCTCCGGCATTGTCAGCGCCAAGGCCCGCAACATATCCACCACCGTGGGCGCGCAGGGCAGCAAGGGCATCGAGGCCTTCATCCAGACCGATGCGGCCGTCAACTCCGGCAACTCCGGCGGCGCCCTGGTCAATCTCAAGGGCGAGCTGGTGGGCATCAACACCGCCATCTACTCCAGCACCGGCACCTATGCCGGCTACTCCTTCGCCATCCCCACCTCCATCGTGAGTAAGGTCATTGCCGACCTCCAGAGCTATGGCGAAGTGCAGCGTGCATACCTGGGCATCCGCTTCGGCGAGCTCACCCCCGAACTCATCGCCGACCGTAAAATCCAGGGCGTCACCTCCGGCATCTATGTCGGCCAGGTGGAGAGCCGCTCCGCTGCAGCTGAGGCCGGAATCGAGGAGGGCGACGTAATCGTGGCCATCGCCGGCAAACCCACGCGCAGCACCGCCGAACTGCAGGAAACCATCACCCGCCTGAGTCCCGGCGACGAAGTGGACGTCGACCTCTTCCGAGCCGGCAAGAAGATGACCGTGCGCGTAACCCTGCGCAACAACCACGGTACAGCCGAAATCAAC
This sequence comes from uncultured Bacteroides sp., assembly GCA_964397235.1. GTDB lineage: Bacteria > Bacteroidota > Bacteroidia > Bacteroidales > Muribaculaceae > CAG-873. The sequence goes on from CAYNHP010000010.1 coordinate 19,750, forward strand.
CCCGCCCGCAACTCCGTCAAGAACCCTCTGGGTGCTACTTTCGAGAGCCTCGACGCCGAAACCGCCAAACGCTTCCAGCTCCGCCACGGCGTCAAGGTCGCAAGCGTGGTCGAGGGTGGACGCTTTGCTGAAGCAGGCATTCAGCAGGGACTCGTAATCCTGTCGGTCAACGGCGTGCGCATCACCTCGCCCGAGATGATGAATCCCCTGTACAAGGAAATCATGAACTCCGGGGCTTCCACCGAAAAGGTGATGTTCGTCACCGGTTTCTATCCCTCCACCGGCAAAAACGCCTATTTTGCTGTTGATCTCAGTAATTAACTGAACCATTCAGCCCCGCAGACGTTATTAGTTTAGTATTAACTTTAAAACGAATAAAATGAAAGCACTTCCCATTGTAGTAGCAGCCGTAGGTGGCGCACTCGTAGGCGCAGCAACCGCCCTCCTTCTCGCACCCCAGAAGGGTAGCGAAACCCGCGAAACCATCAAGGGTTTCATCCGCAGCCACGTACCCGGCATCAAGGATAAAGAACTCGAAAGCCTCGCCGACCAGATTGCCGACGAAATCAAAGAAGTAAAGTAAAGAGCTATGAAAGGTCTACTTACGTTTGTATTCGGAGTGGCCGTAGGAGCTGCAGCCGGCGCGCTGCTCACTCCGGTGTCCGGCCCCGAACTTCGTGCCCGCATCCGCATCCAGCTCCAGAAGCGCGGCGTCATCGCCACCGATAATCTGGACGAGCTGGTTGAAATGATTGCAGCCGAAGTTGAGAGCTCCGGCAAATAAGCGCTCCCACTCTTATGGCATCAGAAAGAGCTGAGCAAGTTGAAGGTATCATGGGCACTGTCCAGCGATACCTTAAACTGCTTATTGAAGATACGCGCCTCAACGCAGCCGAAAAGCTTACGCGACTGATGGCCGCCGTGGCTATGGCCGCCATCCTGCTGTTTTTGGCCGTGGTGACGCTGGTGTTCCTGTCGCTGGGCCTGAGCCTGGCCCTGTCGGAAGTGATGGCTCCCCTGTGGGCCTTCATCATCGTGGCAGGAATCTACATCATCCTCTGCGCCGTGCTCATTATCGCCCGTAAGCAATTGATTGTCGACCCGATAGCCCGGTTTGTGAGCAAACTTTTGTTGAACCCTCCGGTAAAAGAAACCAAGCAAAATGATTAATCTACCCCCCTATCAGCAGTCGCCCGAACAGAACGCCTGGAAGGGTATGACCCTTGAGGAGATGCAGATGCAGCGCGCCTTGGTTCAGGCACGGATGGAAATCCAGAAGTACCGCCTCAACACCAACCTGGCAGGGTTGAAGGAAAGCACCCCCTTGCTCTCGGGCGGCCGAAACTCTCTCCTGGGCCGTATTGCCGGAGCATTCACCATCGTGGAGTACATCAGCTTTGCTGTGAAACTCGTGCGGATGGTTGCCCCGATATTCAAAAAGAAATAATACTTCAGCGTGGCTGCGGTTGTGTTTCCGGGCCACGCTGATGTTTTTGTACGCCTCGGCGTAATGAACTATAAATCCAAATATTACACATGCAAAAAGTAGTAATGGCAGTTAGTGCTTTATGTTTTGCCGGAGCCGCCGCCATGGGAGCTGAAACTCCCGACTTCAAAAGTCCCGACGGTCAATTCACAATCGACGTCCTCGAAGCCCTGGGCCGCGTAAGCGAACCCGTAGTGTCGCCCGACAGCAAGACTGTTCTGTTCGGCATCAGCTATGAGGACCTCGAAGCCAACAAATCCAACCGCGACCTCTACCTCCTTGACCTCACCAAAAAAACCGACCTCAAACGCATCACCCGCACCGAAAAGAGCGAGAGCGGAGCAGTGTGGATCGATGGAGGCGCACGCATAGCATTCATGTACCCCGCCGAGGACGGCACCATGCAGCTGTGGACCATGAAACCCGACGGCAGCGAGCGTGTACAGGCCTCCAGCCACGAAGGCGGCATCTCGGGGTTCCTCTTTTCCCCGGACGGCACCAAGGTGGTGGTGATCGGCAATGTGAAATACGCCCGCAGCGCAGGCGACCTCTATCCTGACCTACCCAAAGCCACCGGCCGCGTCATCGACGACCTCATGTACAAGCATTGGGACGAGTGGGTTACCGAGATTCCCCATCCCTTCATCGGCAACTTCGACGGCTCCAAACTCACCGATCTGGCCGACATCATGGCCGATGAACCCTTCGAGGCCCCCATGAAGCCTTTCGGCGGCGTGGAATCGTTCGCATGGACGCCCGACTCGCAAGGGCTGGTGTACGTCAGCCGCAAAAAGACCGGCCTCGAGTATGCCGTCTCCACCAACTCCGACCTCTTCCTCTACAACCTGGCGGACAAGTCCACCCGCAACCTCACCGAAGGCATGATGGGTTACGACACCAACCCCGCCTTCTCGCCCGACGGCAACACGCTGGCATGGTTGAGCATGGAGCGCGACGGATATGAGGCCGACCGCAACCGACTCTTCCTCATGGACATGGCAACCGGTGCACGCCGCGACCTCACCGCCGACTGGGACTACACCATCGACGAATTCGCCTGGATGCCAGACGGCAAGAGCCTGGCATTCATCGCTGCCAAGGATGGCGTGGTGCCTGTGTTCTGCATCGACGTAAAATCCGGCAAGGTAGACCAGCTCACCCATGAGGTGGCCGACTTCAACGCACTGTCCGTCACGGCCAAAGGCGACATCGTGACGATGAATCACTCCATGGTGCGCCCCAACGAAATTGCAATGATTGCCCGCAAAGGCAAGAAGGTTGAAACGTCAATGCTCACCAACGTGAACGGCTACATCTTCGACCAGATCGAGATGCCGACCGTTGAAAAGCACATGGTTCCCACTACCGACGGCAAGGAGATGCTCACCTGGGTGGTTTATCCTCCCAAGTTTGACGCCTCTAAGCAGTATCCCTCCATCCTCTACTGCCAGGGTGGCCCCCAAAGCGCAGTGAGTCAGTTCTGGAGCTACCGCTGGAACCTGGCCCTGATGGCAGCCAACGGCTACGTGGTCATCGCACCCAACCGCCGCGGCGTGCCCGGATTCGGAACCGAATGGGAAGAGCAGATCAGCAAGGATTATCCCGGCCAGAACATGCAGGACTACCTCGCCGCAGCCGACTACATGCTCGCCAAACCCTACATCGACAATGCGCGCATGGGTGCCACCGGTGCCAGCTACGGCGGCTTCTCCATCTACTACCTCGCCGGCAACCACAACAAGCGCTTCGCAGCCCTGCTGGCACACGCAGGTATCTTCAACATGGAGGCGCAGTACCTCGAAACGGAAGAAATGTGGTTCGCCAACTGGGACATGGGCGGAGCTTACTGGGAAAAGGACAACGCAGTGGCCCAGCGCACCTTCGCCAACTCACCCCACCGCTTCGTCGACCGCTGGGACACTCCCATCATGATTTCCCACGGAGAGTACGACTACCGCATCCTCGCTTCCCAGGGCATGGCAGCGTTCAATGCCGCCAAACTGCGCGGAATCCCCGCCGAGATGGTAATCTTCCCGGACGAAAACCACTGGATTCTCAAGCCGCAGAACGCAGTGCTCTGGCAGCGGCTCTTCTTCCGATGGTTTGATAAGTGGCTCAAACCTCAGGCTCAATAATGTCCAAAGCCAAACTCAAAAAGGAATTGCAGACCCTCGACAAGGACCAACTTATCGAGGTTCTGCTTTCTACATATTCAGCTTCGACCGGCGCAAAGGAGTACCTTGAATTCTTTCTCAATCCGGATGTGGAGGCACTGATGGAGAAGAAAGCAAAGATAGTAAACAAAGAACTGAGCCGCTCCAAGTACGGCTACTCCAAGGCGCGCGTGTCGGTCATCAACAAGGCCGTGCGCGATTTCGCGTCGTTCGGAGTGGGACCGGAGTATGTGGCGCGGTTTGCATTGCAGGTCTTCGTGGAATATCTCCGGACTGAGCGCTGGCTCAACTTCAACGCCACCCTGTGTAACGCCACGGGCAAGATGATAACCACAGCCCTGACCGAGGCTGCAAAGGGTGGGATACTTGAGGAAGCCCTCACCGAGCTCCTCCGGATATACCGCGAGCCGAAGATCGGCCGAGATGGATTCAAAGCCTATATGCCCTCGTGGATCCGTACCGCCATTGCGCAACTTCCCGAAAATACCGAACTTCCCGAAATCGACTTCACCAAATGAAAGTGATCATAGAAAATAATGTCTTTGAGGCCGAGCTTGCCGACGATGCCGCCGGCCGGGCCTTTGCTGCGTTGTTGCCGCTGGAGGTGGAGATGACCGACCTCAACCACAACGAGAAGTACTACTACACCTCGGCTCGCATTCCCCGCAACGAGTACCAGCCCGGACGCATCGAGAGCGGGGACATAATGCTGTGGCAGAGCGACTGCATCGTGCTGTTCTACAAGAGTTTCGACATCATCTTCCCCTACACCCGCCTGGGCCGGGTCCTCGACCCCGAGGGCCTCACCGCCCTCCTGGCCGACCGCCCGAGCGTCAAAGTGCGCTTCGAATAAGCACCGGACACACAAAAACAGCAGGACCGAGTTTTGAGTCCTGCTGTTTTTGTACGGGTGTGCTCGGGTCAGATGATGAGCATGGCGTCGCCGTAGCAACCGAAGCGGTAGCGTTCCCGGACGGCAGTTTCGTAGGCCTTCATCACCAGGTCGTAGCCACCGAAAGCCGCAACCATCATGAGCATGGTTGAGTAGGGCATATGGAAGTTGGTGATGAGGTTGTCGCACACGGTGAAGTTGAAGGGCGGGAATATGAATTTGTTGGTCCAGCCGCTGTAGGTCTTCATGTGGCCGTTCATACTCTCGGCGGTGGTGATGGCTCGGAGCACGGAGGTACCCACGGCGCAAATCTTCTTTTCGTTGTCGTGAGCGCTGTTGACTGTGTTTACCAGTTCCGGGCTGGCTTCCATCTCTTCGGAGTCCATGCGGTGCTTGGTGAGGTCCTCGACGTCGATTTCGCGGAAGGCTCCCAGGCCGCTGTGGACGGTGATGAACGCATTTTTGACGCCCTTGATCTGGAGGCGGGTCATGAGGCGGCGGCTGAAATGGAGGCCGGCGGCGGGAGCAACCACGGCGCCCTCCTTTGAGGCGTAGATGCACTGGTACAGTTCTGCGTCCTCGGGGGTGGATTCGCGCTTGATGTACGGGGGCAGGGGAGTGGTGCCCAGGGCGTAGAGGGCGGCTTTGAATTCGTCGTGCGGGCCGTCGTAGAGGAAGCGCAGCGTGCGACCGCGGGAAGTGGTGTTATCTATCACTTCGGCTACCATGGATTCATCCTCGCCGAAGTAGAGTTTGTTGCCGATACGGATTTTGCGTGCCGGTTCGACCAGCACATCCCAGAATTTCTGCTCTACATTGAGTTCGCGGAGGAGGAACACTTCGATACGGGCGCCGGTCTTTTCCTTGTTGCCGTAAAGCAAGGCGGGAAACACTTTGGTGTCGTTGAACACCATTACATCGCCGTCGTCGAAAAAGTCGAGGATGTCGCGGAAAATGTGATGAGAAATCTCGCCGGTCTTGCGGTTTACCACCATCAGACGGGCATCATCGCGCTCCTTGTTGGGGTAGTTTGCGATGAGTTCGTTGGGAAGTTTGAAGTTAAACTGCGAAAGCTTCATTTGTTGGATGATGAAGTTGTTTTTAGATGATCGTCGTCCATCGGTTCGATGACGACATTTTTAATTAACTCGGCGGCTTGTTGGATTGAGAGGCAGTTTTCAATCCCAACGCCGCCCACGCGGGTGCGTCGGAGGGCAGTGAGGTGAGCGCCGGAGCCCAGGGCGCGGCCGATGTCGCGGGCCAGAGCGCGGATGTAGGTTCCTTTGCTGCACACAACCCTGATGGTTATTGATGTGGGTGAATATTCGAGGAGTTCAATCTCGTCGATGACGAGGATTTTGGGTTTGAGGTCGACCTCACGGCCTTTGCGGGCGAGTTCGTAGGCACGCTTGCCGTCGATTTTTACAGCGGAAAATGCCGGGGGAATCTGCTCGATGCGCCCATGGAAGCTCGGAAGAGTGTGTTCGACCAGCTCGCGGGTGATGTGGTCGGTGGGGTAGGTTGCGTCGATTTCCGTTTCGAGGTCGAAGGATGGAGTTGTAGCCCCGAGGGCAATGGTAGCTACATATTCCTTTACGCCGGCCTGCAACTCTTCGATGCGCTTGGTTGCACGGCCGGTGCAGAGAATCATCACGCCCGTGGCCAGAGGGTCAAGCGTTCCGGCGTGGCCCACCTTAATGCGCTTCATGTTCAGGCGGCGAGTCAGAGCCCCGCGCAGGCGCTTGACGGCGTCGAACGAGGTCCAGCCCAGGGGCTTGTCGATGTATAGTACTTCTCCTTCTATAAAATTCATAATCAGATGATATGGTAGCCGTTAAGGAGGCATAAGATTGCGGCGAGGATGCAGTAGACACCGAACCACCACAGTTTGCCCTTCTTGACGATGGCGAGCATCCATTTGCAAGCCAAGCAGCCTACGATGAACGCTGTGATGAAGCCGATGATGAGCGACGCCAGGGGCACGGAGGCCGTAGCTGCGCCGGCAGCGGCGTCGATTGCGTCGACGGCGAAGATGTCCTTGATGTCCAGCAGGGCTTCTCCGAGGATGGGGATGATGACCATGAAGAAGGAGAACTGAGCCACCTGTGCGCGCTTGTCGCCGATGAGGATGCCCGTGGCGATGGTTGTGCCGGAGCGCGAAAGGCCCGGGAGAACCGCCACGGCCTGGGAGCAACCGATTACGAAGGCGTCGAGGTAGGTTATGTCGCGTGGCTGATAACCGCCTTGGGCTGGTGTGAGTCCCTCCTGGAGCGGACGGGTGCGGAAGAAGTAGGAGAAGAACAGCAGCGCAGCCGTTACCAGCAGGCACCAGCCAACAAGAGTAAGCTCCTGACCGAAGAAGGTTTCGATAGTATCCTTGAAGCATATGCCTACAACGCCGATCGGGATGCAGGAAATGAGGATTTTGATGACGTACCTGAAGTTATCGTCCATCTTGAAAGTGAAGAAGGACTTGCACAGGGGTACGAACTCGCGCCAGAGAATAACGATGGTGCTGAGGACGGTTGCCACATGGAGCATGACGTCAAACTCGAGGCTGTCGGCGCCGGAGAGGTTGATTCCGAGAATCTGACGGAAAATTTCGAGGTGTCCGCTGGAGCTGATGGGAAGATATTCGGCCAAACCTTGCACGAGGCCGAGGATGAATGCGTCTAAAGTATCCACAGCTTATTGATTTTCAGGGGATTTATGGGCGGGGCGCAGGATAATGGCGATGGCCATGAACACGAAGCCCAGGAAGCAGATGGTGGGTCCGACCACTATTCGGCGGGTGCTGAAAATGTCGGGGTTGAAGGTATCAGTGGTGTTGCCCGAGCCCAGCATGAGAATGAATCCGAGCACAATCATTACGCCGGCACAGGCCATGGCGATGAAATTGATGCGACCCAGCGGCATGGGGGTGGCTTTGGGATTTTCCGGTTGATTTTTCATTTCAAAAACATTTCGTCGTAGGTTGAACGAAGGAACTTATTAGTGGCGGCGAGTGCGGTCAGGCCGCATATGAGCATGCCGCAAATGAGGAGCGCAGCTCCGATGAGCGAGATATTGACAGGGGTAAAGACAACGGCAAAGATGGCGTCAAGCTCCGTGGCATAGTAGAGCAGGGCGGCGACGAGAGCCGTTGCGATGAGTCCGGCGAAGATGCCGTTGACAACCGAAGCGCGCACGAAGGGGCGCCGGATGAATGCCCCTGTGGCGCCCACGAGCTTCATCGTGTAGATGATGAAGCGGCGGCTGTAGATTGAGAGGAAGACCGCATTCCGGATCAGTGCAACGGCCACCACGCCGAGGAGCACGATGAGTGCCGCCAGGATTAGGCCGAAGCGCTTGAGGGTGCGGTCGATGCCGTCGATGACGGTGCTTTCCGAAATGACCTCCTCGACCTCGGGGAGACCGGCGAAGAATGCCGTGAGGGCGGCTATGGAGTCGGTGAAAGCGTACTGCGGCTGTACTTTGACGTCGAATTCGGCCGAGTAGGGGTTGGCATCCAGCAGTTGCGCGAAGTCCTCGCCCATGAGCGTCTGCTCCTGGGCGTAGATATCGTCGGCCGACACGTAGGTGACGGTGCTAACGGCCTTTGATGCCTTAAGTGCTTGATCTGCAGTGGAAATACTTTGCTCGGAGGCGCCCTGCTGCATACGGACGATGAAACCGAGGTTGTGGCGCAACTGGTCGTTTAGGTTGCAGGCAATGATAACAGTCACGGCCATGATGCCCAGCAGGAAGAGCACCAGGGAAACAGACACCAGGGAGGTCACACGTGACCCGAGGGTGGGAATATGCTTCAATTTTTCAGTTTTCAACTCTATGCGATAAAGTGCAAGAAGTTGTCCACGTTAGCCGCGGACTGCAAATTGATGCAAAAATACAACATTAACACCCCCTTTGTCAATAGGTTGGGCGTTAATTTTCATAAAATTAACAATATAGGGCTATTAATTAGGCACTTCAAGGAGCAAGATCCTTGCGCACTGACAAAACCTGACGGGCGGGCTGAAGCCCGGACACCGGAACAAACCGCCCGGGCGAACTCACAACACTGCCTCTTCGAGGCTCTGCTTTTACTTGCTTTTCCTGCCCCAGGCTCCGCTGCGCTACGCCCGGGGTTACTCACAATGACGCCCCTCCATGCATTTCCGGATGGTTGGGCGGTCGGGAGACCGCCCCTCCCGGCGCGGGAGCTCGCCACCTCCATACCAACCGGTGCGTAATATGCAAAAGCGGGGTTTAGGGGATGAGGATGCAGTGGACTTTGCCGACGGGGAGTTTGCCTTCGAGCTTGATGGGCACGTGGCCGGGCTCGACACTGAGCCAGGCGTCCATGTCGTCGCTGGTCTTGGTGCCTCCCTTAGAGGTGAAGATAAAAGTGATGTGATAGACCTTAAATGTTTGTTTATCAACCGTTATCTCTTCAGCGCCGATGAAGCGCAGGGAGAGTGTTTCCTTGCGCTTGCCGGAAAAAATGGGAATTACGCGTTGGTCGCCCGGAGCCATCTTTTCGAAGGGGAGATTGCGCATGAAGAAGAATGACGAGAGCATGTCGATTGCCTCGCCGTCGGCTTCGAGGGTGCGGGTTTCCTCGACGCTCAGTTTGCCCTTTTTCCAGACCTTCCGGATGCAGTCGCCATAGACCTTGGAGCCCTCGTAGCGGTAGCTGACGACGTCGTGCTTCACTTCGCCGCCCTCGTGGGCAATCTTTTCGTAGCGGAAGGGATGGGCGGGGTTGGAGGACATATGGCCGATGAGTGTGTCGCGGACCATGAAGAACTTGTCGGCCCAGGGAGCGGACTGAGCCGTGAGCAATGTGTTGTAGCCGTCGGCTGTTTTTTCGATGGTGAGAGTGGCCGTACCGGCCTGCTTGTGAATCAGGCCCCATTTGTACATAACTTTGTAATGCAGGGTTTCGGGTGCCGTGATGGCAGATGCGCTGAAGCCTATGAGGCCGCAGAGCAGGGCAAGCAGGATGGTAAGGCGGAGTTTCACGAGTCTAAACGGGTATTTTTACACAGAGTTTGCGGTGGTTGCCGAGGCCTATGTTGGGTGCATGGGCGTCTTCGGGAAAGAAAACGGCAATCTGGCCGACCTTGACGTGTAGGAGGCTGTGGGCGGAGTCGCCGAAGGTCATGAAATCGTTCTCCTCGCTGTAGGCCTCGCGGACGTGCTTGCATGCCGAGGTGGGAGTCCAGCCCATGGTTTCGGTACCTTTGAGGGGCACGTGGATGTCGATGAACTTCTTGTGTGCTTCGAGGCTGGCGCGCTCGCGTGGTTGGAGTGCGGGTTCCTGGACGTTGACGGTGACGCCGTCGCCAATCTCGATGGAGCCCTTGGCGAGGGTGTCGCGCCAGTGTTCCTTAATCCAGCTCACGGCCGTGGCGAGCTGAGGCGACAGGTTGCCGATGAGGTCGGCGTCAGATATCTGGCAAAGTATCATTTTGAGATTTTAAGGTTATTCGGTGATTGTCAGTCCTCTACGGGTGCTTGTTCGCATTCGGCGGGTTCATCGTCGTCGAATACGAGGGGGAGGATGTTGCGCTGGGCCTGTTCGATTCGTTTGTTGCGCCAGCACTTGCGGCATACGGCCACGTAGCGGTCGTTTCCGCCGATTTCCACCTGGTCGCCTTCCATGACGATGTGTCCTTCCGAGTCGATACGGGCGTTTATGATGGTTTTGTGGCCGCAGTTGCAGGTAGATTTGATTTCATCTATTGTGTCAGCGATTTCGAACAGGCGCCTTGAGCCTTCGAAGAGGTGGCTCTGGAAGTCGGTACGCAAGCCGTAGCAGATTACGTTGCTGCCGAAGTCGTCCACTACGCGGGAGAGCTGGTCCACCTGGGCCTCGGTGAGGAACTGGGCCTCGTCGATGAGAAACCAGTCGACCAGTCGACCTTCCCGGCGGTACATGTCGCGGGCGACATTGTAGAGGTTTGTGTTGGGGTATATCCATTGGCACTCGCGTTCGATTCCGATACGCGAGCGGATAACGTTGGCTTGTTCGCGGGTGTCGATCACGGGCTTCATGCAGAGGTAGTCCATGTGTCGCTCCTCGAAGTTATAGGCAGTTGTGAGCAGGAGGGCTGTTTTGGCCGAGCCCATTGTGCCATAGCGGAAATATAGCTTCCCTTTGCGGTACATATATATTTAGGTGTGATGTTCGGATTGGTGTTTTTATACGCCAAAGTTACGCACAAAAACGAAAATAAGCAAAGGAACGGGGTAAAATCGCAGGCCCTCCGGGGGCGGATGTGGCTCAGAAATGCCTGAGGGGCGTTTTGTTTCGTTTTTTTAACGTAGGGGGGGAGGGGGGATTTTTCTTGGAGGGGTTTTAGAGAAGGGGGCTTGATTTATCTTGGAGGGATTTAGGAGGGGGGGGCATGATTTATCGGGATTTATCGAGATTTATCATGATTAATCTCGAAGTGGTTTTAGGCGGGGGTTAATCGGGACTGAGCTTGATTAATCTCGAAGTGGTTTGATGGGGGTTAATCTTGAAGCGAACGAGGCTGTGGAGGGGCTGGGCGTGTTAAAAACATGTTAAATTGGGGTGGGTGAGATGTTCGAGGCCCGGAATTATGATTTTTTAGCATTTGGGCGTGGTAAAATTTGGAATTATGGAAAAAAATCACTAATTTTGCGGCTTGAAACAGAAGCACCTTATGGACAATAAAAGCGAAGAGATAGAACTCTTATTTGAAGTCAGCTGGGAAGTGTGCAATAAAATCGGAGGCATCTATACAGTGCTTTCGAGCAAAGCCAAGACAATGAAGGCTGACTTTCGCGACAAATTAATATTCATTGGGCCGGATGTCTGGAGCCAAGAGCATCCATCGCCTTTCTTTACGGAAACGAACACTCCGCTGACGCGTTGCATCAAAAGCATCATGCTACCCGAGGGGGTAGAAGCGCGTGCGGGGCGCTGGGATGTTCCTGGCAAGCCCCTGGCTGTGCTGGTGAAGTTCGACGGCATGTACGCCAACAAAGATGCCGCCTACTCCAAGATGTGGGAGCGGTTCGGCGTGGATTCCCTGCACGCCTACGGCGACTACGACGAAGGGTGTGCCTTTGCACGGGCAGCCGCCGAAGTGATAAAGCAAATAATCAAATATAAGAAGGCCGACCCCTCCAAGGTGGTGGCACACTTCGACGAGTGGACCACCGCCATGGGCATGCTCGAGGTCAAGGCCGAACTTCCGCAGGTGGCCACCGTGTTCACCACCCATGCCACGAGCATCGGACGGAGCATATGCGGTAACGGTAAGCCCCTGTACAGCCAGCTCTCCCACTACGACGGCGACCAGATGGCCCGCGAGCTGAACATGGAGAGCAAACACTCGCTGGAAAAGGCCGCCGCCAAACACGCCGACTGCTTCACAACCGTGAGCGATGTGACGGCTACCGAGGCCCGTCAGCTGCTGCAGACCGATGCCTTTGTGACTCCCAACGGTTTTGAGGACAATTTCGTTCCCTACCTTAACGCCTACACAGCCGCCCGCCGTGTGGCCCGTAACCGCATGCTGCAGGTAGCCGAGGCTCTGACGGGAGTTACCTATCCCAAGGACACCTTCATCGTTGCGACATCGGGGCGGTGTGAATACCGCAACAAGGGCATCGACGTGTTCCTCGATGCAATGGCCACCTTAAGGGCGTCCGAGCCGGCGCGCAAGGTGCTGGCCTTCGTGATGGTTCCAGCATGGTGCGGGGGCCCGCGGGCCGACCTGGAGGAGGCCGTGAACCGCGGTTTAACCGAAGGCGTATCCGACCCCGTGCTCACCCATGTGCTCAATAATTATTATGAGGATCCCGTCAACAGCCGCATCCATGCCCTCGGTTTCAACAACAATAACGAAAGCAATGTGCACGTTATATATGTGCCCTGCTATCTGAACGGCACGGACGGCATCTTCAACATGGCCTACTACGACCTGCTGCCCGGGCTGGATGCCACCGTGTTCGCCTCCTACTACGAGCCCTGGGGTTACACCCCGCTTGAGAGCGTGGCCTTCGGTGTGCCCACCATCACTACGACCCTGGCCGGCTTCGGTTGCTGGGTGCTGAGCGTAGACCCCAACTCGACGTTCGCCTCCACCGGAGTTGACGTAATAGAGCGCAACGACGAGAATTACGGCAGGGTAGTGCGCCGCATCTGCGACGACCTGCTTGAGCTTGCCTCGCTCAAGCCCGCCAAGAGCAAGGCAGTGCGCCGTGCCGCTTTCGCAACGGCGGAGAAGGCGCAGTGGAAGTCGTTCTTCGAGTATTACCGTGAGGCCTACTCCAAAGCATTGAACAAAGAAAAATAATATAGAAATTTTTTATACAACCAGATATGAAACTTTCTGTTAGTAACACTAATGCACCCGTATGGCGTGACATTACAGTGAAAGCGGAGCTTCCCCAGCAACTCAAACCGCTGGACGAACTCGCTAAGAACCTTTGGTGGGTTTGGAACAGCGAAGCTAAAACTCTCTTCCGCTCCCTTAACCCCGACCTGTGGCGTGCCACCGGTGAGAACCCCGTGATGCTGCTTCAGCAGCTCACCTCCGAGCGAATTGCCGAAATCATCGCCGACAAGAGCATGATGGACCGCATCGCCCATGTGTACAAGATGTTCAAGGACTACATGGCTGTGCCGATGCGCAAGGATGTGCCTTCGGTAAGCTACTTCTCCATGGAGTACGGTCTTTGCAACTGCCTGAAAATCTACTCCGGAGGTCTCGGCGTTCTAGCCGGTGACTATATCAAGGAGGCATCCGACAGCCGCGTGGACATGACCGCCGTTGGCTTCCTGTACCGCTACGGCTACTTCACCCAGACCCTGAGCGTGGATGGCCAGCAGGTTGCCAAGTACGAGCCCCAGAACTTCAACCAGCTCCCCATCGAGCAGGTAATGGACAAGGACGGCAAGCCCATGATTCTCGAAGTTCCCTATCCCGGGCGTGTGGTTTATTCCCACATCTGGCGCGTGAACGTAGGCCGCATGAAGCTCTACCTCCTGGACACCGACTTCGACATGAACAGCGAGTACGACCGCTCCATCACCCACAGCCTCTACGGCGGCGACTGGGAGAACCGCATCAAGCAGGAGTACCTGCTGGGCATCGGCGGCGTGCTGATGCTTCGCAAACTGGGCGTCAACTCAGAGATCTACCACTGCAACGAAGGCCATGCAGCCCTGCTGAACCTGCAGCGTCTGGTTGAATATGTTCAGGACAAGGGCCTGAGTTTCAACGTAGCCCTCGAACTGGTGCGCGCCTCTTCGCTCTACACCGTCCACACTCCCGTGCCCGCCGGCCACGACTACTTCGACGAGCAGCTCTTCGGCAAGTACATGGGCGAGTACCCTGCAAAACTCGGCATCAGCTGGTCCGAGCTCATGAACATGGGCCGCGAAAACCCCGACTCCCCCGAGCGCTTCTCCATGAGCGTGTTCGCGCTCAACACCTGCCAGGAGGCCAACGGCGTAAGCTGGCTCCACGGCGAAGTGTCCAAGAAGATGTTCGCCGGCGTGTGGAAGGGTTACTCCTGGGAGGAGAGCCACGTGGGTTATGTTACCAACGGCGTCCACATGCCTACCTGGGCAGCTTCCGAATGGAAGGAATTCTACGGCGAGAAGCTCGGCCAGCAGGTGTTTGAAAATCAGAGCGACCCCGAAGCCTGGAAGGGCATCTTCGACGTGCCCGACGAAGAAATCTGGAAGATGCGCTGCACGCTCAAGAACAAGTTCATCAACTTCGTTCGCCGCGACTTCAAGGAGAAGTGGCTCGCCAACCAGGGCGATCCCTCCGCAGTGCTCGGAATCCTCGAACGCATCAACCCCAACGCGCTCATCATCGGCTTCGCGCGCCGCTTCGCAACCTACAAGCGTGCGCACCTGCTCTTCACCGACCTGGACCGTCTGGCCAAGATTGTGAACAACGAGCAGTTCCCCGTTCAGTTCATCTTCTCCGGTAAGGCTCACCCCCACGACGGCGCAGGTCAGGACCTGATCAAGCGCATCGTAGAAATCAGTCACCGCCCCGAGTTCCTGGGCAAGATCATCTTCCTGGAGGACTACAACATGGTGGTTGCCAAGCGCCTGGTCACCGGTGTCGATATCTGGCTCAACACTCCTACCCGTCCGCTGGAAGCCTCCGGTACTTCCGGTGAAAAGGCCGAGATGAACGGCGTGCTGAACTTCTCCGTGCTGGACGGCTGGTGGTACGAAGGCTACCGCTTCAACGAAAAGGCCGGCTGGGCCCTGACCGACAAGCGCACCTACACCGACCAGGGTCAGCAGGATAAACTGGATGCCGCCACCATCTACTCCATGCTGGAGAACGAAATCATACCTCTGTACTTCGAGAAGAACTCCGCCGGCTACTCGCCCAAGTGGATTCAGTACATCAAGGGCTCCATCGGCGACATCGCTCCCCACTTCACGATGAAGCGCCAGCTCGACGACTACATCGAACGCTTCTACAACCCCGAGGCAAAGCGTCTGCACAAGCTTCAGGCCAACAACGACGCCCTGGCCAAGAGCATCGTTGCATGGAAGGAACGCGTGGCTTCGCTGTGGTCAGGCATCGAGGTGCTGGACGTGCGTCACACCGGCGAGATGACCACCGGCATCACCGGCGACAGCTTCCACTTCGAAATCAAGGTCAACACCAACGGCATCGGCCGTGACCTCGGATGCGAGCTGGTGGTATTCCGCCAGGAAGACGGCAAGGAACATCTGGCCCGCACCGAGCAGTTCAAGATTGTCAAGGAAGAGGGTAACGTGGTAACCTACGAGCTCACCTCCAAGATCAAGAACCCCGGTATGTTCCGCTACGGATTCCGTCTCTATCCGAAGAACGCCGAGCTGCCCCACCGTCAGGACTTCGCTTACACCTACTGGGTATAAGCACCCGATACTAAAGTTAAATGCGCAGGGTCCGCATCCCTGCGCATTTAACTTTTTCTCTTCTACGGTGTTATAAAGGTAGAAAAAACATCCTCGTTATGATAGTAAACACAGCCCGATTTGTAATAAGCAACAGCGATTATACCAAATGTCCCACCGATGCCAGGCACGAGTATGCCTTCATAGGGCGCTCCAACGTGGGCAAATCGTCACTCATAAACATGCTCACGGGCAAGAAGGACCTTGCCAAGACCTCGTCCACGCCCGGTAAGACCATGCTTATCAACCATTTCCTGGTCAATGACTCGTGGTATATCGTCGACCTGCCCGGCTACGGCTACGCCCGCCGCTCAAAGGCCGACCGTGCCGCCCTCGAGAAAATAATCAAGAGCTACATTGCAAACCGGACGCAGATGACCAATCTGTTCGTGCTTATCGACAGCCGGCATGCCCCCCAGGCCATCGACCTTGAGTTCATGGACTGGCTGGGAGAAAACGGGGTGCCGTTCAGCATCGTGTTCACAAAGCTGGACAAGATGACCTCCAACGCCGCCAAGCATCAGATTGCAGCCTATCTCGAAAAGCTCCTCGAACGCTGGGAAGAGCTCCCGCCGGTGTTCAAAACCTCGAGCGAGGACAAGCGCGGGCGCGACGAAATCCTCAACTATATCGAGGAAATGAATAAACTGCCCCTGGAATGAACCTACGGCGGTGATTCGGCGTTTAATAATTAAAACATAAAACATTCCGAATCATGAAAGAGAACAAAGACCAGGTAAAAGACGCCGGACGTTACGCCGGAGTGGCTGTGGATGCATCCGATAAGGAAGAAGTAACGGCCAAGGAAGTTGAACAGCGCACAGACGTGCTCGACAGCAACGAGTTCATCGACCCGACCGACACAGAAGAAATACCCTCGTAAACAAAATCAGTAATATTGACGCCCGTGATTGAACATCGCGGGCTTTTTATTTGCATAAAAATCGAAATTTGCTTAATTTTGGCACATAAAGAACTTATACATGGTAAAAGAACTGACCAAAGAAGAGCGACAGAAAGTGGCGGAACAGGGCAGGGCCCTGATCCGGGCGATGCGGCAGCACTTCCAACCGGGGGATGCGCGCCGTCTGGCCGATGCCTACGAACATGTTGACGATGAGCTACTTGAGCGCGACCGCTTCGGTTTCCACCCCGTGCTCAAGGCGCTTGAGACTTCGCATGCCCTGTGTTCGCTCCTGGACCACGACCGCAACATGGTTGTGGCCATAATGCTGGCCCCGCTGGCCAGGGCCGGAGTGCTTCCGGACGAGGAGGTGGTGGCAGCCTGGGGCGACGATGTGGCCAAGCTCGTGCGCGGTCTTTCGAAGGTGGAGAGCCTGTACAGCCGCAGCGCGTCGGTGGAGAGCGAAAATTTCCGCAAGCTCCTGCTCACCTTCGCCGAGGATATCCGCGTGATCATCATCATGATTGTGGACCGCCTCGTGCTGATGCGTGCCATCAATCACCATCCTGCCGAGAACCTCGTTAAGGAAACTGCTTACGAGGCCAACTATCTGTACGCCCCGCTGGCTCACCGACTGGGTCTGTACGCAATCAAGAGCGAGCTGGAGGATATGAGCCTCAAGTACAGCAACCGCGAGGTCTACACCCGCATCGCCCACCAGCTCAACGAAACCAAGGTGACCCGCGACGCCTATATCGACGCTTTCATTGCGCCCATCAAGGCCAAACTCGAAGCTGAAGGGCTCAAGTTTGAAATCAAGGGGCGCACGAAGTCGATATACTCCATATGGAACAAGCTCAAGAAGCAGCATAACACCATCGACGATATTTACGACCTGTTCGCCATCCGGATCATCATCGACTGCGAGCCCGAGCGCGAAAAGCCCGAGTGCTGGCTGGCGTACTCCATCGTGACCGACATGTACCGTCCCAACCCGGGGCGCCTCAAGGACTGGCTCAGTATCCCCAAGAGCAACGGCTACGAGAGTCTGCACATAACTGTCTACGGCCCCGAGGAGCGATGGGTGGAGGTTCAGATTCGTTCGCACCGCATGGACGTCATCGCCGAGAAGGGTCTTGCCGCGCATTGGAAATACAAGGGCATAAAGAGCGAGAGTTCGCTGGACACGTGGATGAACAACGTGCGTGATATCCTTGAGGCCGCCGAGACAGGCCCCATGGAGCTGATGCGCAACTTCAAGATGGACGTATATGCCCACGAGGTGTTCGTGTTCACTCCCAAGGGCGACCTCTACAAGCTGCCTCAGGGTGCGACACTGCTGGACTTCGCGTTCAACATCCATTCGCGAATCGGGTGTCAGTGTATCGGAGGGCGTGTCAACGGGCGTCAACGCAAAATCAACTACCGCCTCGAAAGCGGCGACACCGTCGAAATCCTGACCTCCGCCCAGCAGGAGCCCAACGCCGACTGGCTCAAGATTGTAACCACGTCCAAGGCCCGCAACAAAATCCGCGCGGTGCTGAAGGAGAATGAGTACAAGGTGGCCGACCTGGGCAAGGAGATGCTTTACCGCCGCTTCAAGAACCGCAAGCTCGAAGTAGATGAGGCTGTCCTGTCCAAGACCATCATCAAGCTCGGGTATAAGAACACTATCGAATTCTTCAGTGCCCTCGGCGCCGGCACTCTGGACCTGAACAATATCCTGGAAAGCTACCTTGAAACGGCCGACAAGGTTCAGGGCAAGGAGGAGACCGAGCGTGTGTCGGCGGCGACCTACACGCTGCAGAGTCCGGAAGAGGATGCTGTCAAGAACGACAAGTCGGGCGATATCCTCGTTATCGGCGACAATGTCAAGGGTATGAACTACCGCCTGGCGAAGTGCTGTAACCCGATTTTCGGCGACGATGTGTTCGGCTTCGTGTCGGCCGAGGGTGTGATTAAGATTCACCGCACCGACTGCGCCAACGCCGCCCATCTGAAGGAAAAGTACCCCTACCGCCTGATCCGCACACGCTGGAGCGGAGGTGGCGGAGCACAGTTCCCGGCGACCCTCCGCGTGGTGGGCAAGGACGATATCGGTATCGTTACGAACATCACGTCTATTATAAATAAAGAAAAATCCGTATCTTTGCGAAGCATTGCCATCGACTCCCACGACGGTCTTTTCTCCGGAGTGCTCACCGTCACGGTCGGCGACACGGCGGCGCTTAATCAGTTAATAAAGAAAATCACCACTGTAAAAGGTGTAAAGAATGTTGAAAGGAATAAGTAAACTTGCACTTGGGCTGCTGATGGGCTGCATGGTGGCCTCCTGTGGCGACGGTCAGAAAGCCGGTGCGCTTGAGCTTTACAATCAGGCTCAGACTCAGATAGATAACGGCAATTATAAAGCCGCAATGATATTGCTGGACACCCTGGCTTCGCGCTATCCGGCCCAGACCGACGTTCGTCGCGACGGCCTGCGGCTGCGTGCTATGGCCATGGAGGGGTCGGCCCTGGACAGCATCGGGCCGGCAGACGCCGCTCTGGCCGACGCCACCATCCGCGTAAACGAGTGGGCGCCCAAGTTCGTGCATGTGGACTCTTCCGTAGGGCTCGAAGGCTATTTCCTTCCCAAAGGCGTCGACTCAAAGGTTATGACCGCAACCGGCATCCAGGCCCGCGTCTCCGACAAGGGGCTGCTGTACTTTGTGGTCAATGTGCAGGGGCGTCGCATAGGCCTGAACAGCTTCGCTTTTGCCTCCGGAAGCGACCGAATTTCCAGCACTGAAATCTCACCGGCCCGCATCATCGAGGTAGAAGGCAGCGAATCGGCCAGCTTCAACCCCGAGGATACCGAAGGGATGGCCGCCTGGCTGGCCAGCCACAACGGGGCCGTAAAAGTAGTGTTCAACGGCACCAAGGGTCATACGGACATAAAGATGTCTGACAAGTTGCGGAACGAAATCCTGGACTGCTATCATTACAGCACCGCCTTGCAGGACCAGCGCCTGGCTTCACTGCGGCGCGAAAAGCTTGAGCGGATGCTTCAGGTTGCCCGCGACCAGCTCGCCAACATGCCCGCACCTCAACAGGATAAATAATGGACGAAGCGAGGCTGATAGAAATTCCACGTATCTACGACCCCCGGGGGAACCTCAGTTTCCTTGAGGAGGATGATAACCGCCTGCCGTTCAAGGTGAAGCGCGTGTACTGGACCTATGATGTTCCCGGCGGGGAGCATCGCGGGGAGCATGCGCATATCGAAGGGCACGAACTCATCATCGCCGTCGGGGGCAGTTTCAACGTGAATCTCTTCGACGGGCGCGAGTGGCAAACCTTTGCCCTGAACCGACCGTTCATCGGCCTCTATGTGCCGCCGCGCTACTGGCGCACCCTGGACAATTTCTCGTCGGGCAGCGTCATGCTCGTACTTTCTTCCGAAAAATTTTCGGAGGATGATTATATCCGGGATTTCAACGCCTATATGGCAACCGTTAAGAATTAAGCATGAAGTACAGATACCCGTTTCTCGACCTGCGTGAGGTTAACGAACCGTGGATGAAGCAGCTGCAGGAAAAAGCGGCTGAGGTCATCGCGTCCGGACGCTATATAGGCGGTCCGGAGGTGAGCGAGTTCGAAGCGAAACTTGCCGGCATTACAGGGACGGAGTTTGCCGTTGGGTGCGGGAATGGCCTGGATGCCATCCGCCTCATTTTTCGTGCTTTAATCGAAACGGGACGTCTGCGCAAAGGCGATGAAGTTGTAGTGCCGTCCAACACCTATATAGCCTCTGTCCTTGCCGTGACCGACTGCGGGCTCAAGCCAGTGTTCGTCGAGCCTGACGAGCGCACCATGAACCTCAGCGGCGAGGGATTGCGAAAAGCCCTGACGACAGGCATAAAAGCCGTGCTGACGGTCCACCTCTACGGGCGCCCGGCATACGACTCGCTGATGGAGAAGATTGTACGGGAGCATGAGCTCCTTCTGGTAGAGGATAACGCCCAGGCCATCGGGGCCCGTGCTTTCGACGGGCGTGCAACCGGCTCGCTCGGTGTGGCCGGGGCCTTCAGCTTCTATCCGACCAAGAACATCGGTGCGCTGGGAGATGCCGGGGCCGTGACCACTTCCGACCCCGAGCTGGCCGAAGTGGTGCGCGCCCTGGGTAATTACGGTTCGACAGTGAGATACCGCAACGACTATCAAGGCCTCAATTCTCGCATGGACCCGCTGCAGGCTGCCTTTCTGAACCTCAAGCTCGACGGCCTGCAGCAGGAAATCGAACGCCGGTGGCGCATCGCAACAATATACGAGAATAGTATCCACAAAGGGCAGATTGTCAAGCCATTGTTCGACGACCCGGGGCAGGTGTGGCATCAGTATGTACTTCAGGTGAGGGAAAGAGATTTATTTAGGGAGGATTTGGTCGAGTTCGGAGGCATCCAGACGGACGTCCATTACCCCACGCCGCCGCATCTCCAACCATGCTACCGGGAATATGCTCATTTGAAGTTGCCCGTGGCCGAGCGCTTGGCCGCAGAGGTGGTGAGCCTTCCAATATCGGCATGCACTTTGGAGGCCGACGCGGCCGAAATAGCTTCATTAATTGATTCTTTTTGCGGATAATGAGTTCAAATAAAAAAGCATTATACCACACTTTCGGGTGCAAGTTGAACTTCGCCGAAACAGCCACCATCTCGCGCCTTTTCATGGATGAAGGGGTGATGCCGGTAGCCGACGGCGAGGTCCCTGACCTGATTGTCATCAACAGCTGCAGCGTCACGGCCGAGGCCGACCGCAAGTGCCGCTCGTTTATCCGCGGGCTCAACCGAAAATATCCGCAGGCCGCAATACTCGTCACCGGCTGCTATGCACAGCTCAAGCCGCAGGAACTGGCTGAGCTCAAAGGCGTGGAGGTTGTGGCCGGAATAAACAACAAACTCGCGCTTGTCGAATATGCGCGCAACCTTGTAAGCGACGGGAATGTGCGCATCGAAGTGCCTGAGGCAAAGTCGCTTACCGCTTTCATGCCCAGTTGTTCGCGCGGCGACCGCACGCGCTTCTTTCTCAAGGTTCAGGACGGGTGTGACTACTGGTGCTCCTACTGCACCATCCCCAAAGCCCGCGGGCGCTCACGCTCCGGCACCATCGAGGACATTGTGGCGCAAGCACGTGAAGCTGCGGCGCAGGGGGGTAAGGAAATTGTCATTACCGGTGTCAACATCGGCGATTACGGCAAAGGTACCGACAAATCGTTTATCGACCTATGCCGGGCTCTGGACGAGGTCGAAGGTATCGAACGCTACCGAATATCATCTATCGAGCCGAATCTCCTGACGGACGAGGTCATTGAGTTTGTGGCAAATTCCCGTAAGTTCATGCCTCACTTTCATATTCCGCTGCAAAGCGGCAGCGACGAGGTGCTCAAACTCATGCGCCGCCGTTACGGCACGGAACTATTTGCCTCAAAAATTGCCCGTGTGCGCAGTCTCATCCCCGACGCGTTCATAGGCGTGGACCTCATTGTCGGAGCGCGGGGTGAAACGGAGCAGGAGTTCGAGAAGTCGAAGGCCTTTGTGGAGAGTCTTGACATTTCACATCTTCATGTTTTCTCCTACTCCGAGCGTCCCGGGACCAAAGCACTGGAAATCAGTCATGTAGTAGACCAACATACCAAGGGCATCCGTTCGGCCATCATGCACGAGGTCAGTGCGGCCAAGCACCGCGGGTTTGCCGAACGCTTCACGGGCACGGTCCGCCCGGCGCTGCTCGAGCATTCCTTCCCCGGCAAGCCTTTGGGAGGCTTTACGGATAATTACCTCCGCGTGGAGGTGGATTTACCCCAAAGCTACGACAACACCCTCGTCAATGTGCGCCTCGACCGCCTCAAGGACGACGGCGAAACCTTTGAAGCCTCTCTGGTATAAGTTATGATGGAGAAGCTGGCATATGGATTCACCTACAGCGTGGCAAAATGTATGGCCATGCTGCCCTTCGCCGTGCTATACCGAATCTCCGACCTGATTTATCTACTCCTTTATTATATAGTGAAGTATCGCCGAAAGGTGGTGCTGAGAAACCTCACCGAGTCTTTTCCGGAAAAGACACCGGCCGAAATCGAGTCCATCACCAAGCAGTTCTACCGCAACTTCGCCGATTATATAGTCGAAACCGTCAAGGTGCTCCACGTTTCCGACCGTCAGATTGCCGACCGGGTGCACTTCGAGGACCTGGAGGTCATTGAGCGGGCTATCGGCGCAGGGCGCAGCGTGGCGGTTTATTTTTCCCACTGCGGCAACTGGGAGTGGGCACCATCGGTGACTCTGCACCTGCCGCACGCCGAGGATGGTCGTAAGGTTGACTTCGCGCAGGTTTACCGTCCGCTCCGCAACGGCGTGTTCGACCGCCTCATGCTCAAGCTCCGCAGTCGCTTCGGCTCGCTGTCATTCCCCAAAGCCACCGTGCTCCGGAGTCTGTTCTACCTCAAGCGCGACAATATCATCACCGTGACAGGCTTCATGAGCGACCAGAAGCCCAGCCACGGCGACCCGACTGAGATAACAATGTTCCTCAACCGTCCTACGGCAATCATCGCCGGCACCGAGCGGCTCGCACGCCGTCTGGGAATGGCCGCCGTCTATTGGGATGTGTACAAGCCGGAACGTGGTAAGTATATTATTAAATGTGTGCCGATGGCCGACGATGTCGCCGCAACGGAGCAGGGGAGTGTGACCCGTCTCTATGCCGAACTCCTTCAGGAGACCATCCGCCGCAATCCTCCTATTTGGTTATGGACCCACAAACGATGGAAAATACCCGTGAGTATGCCCCTGTCGGAGTGATTATTCTGAATTGGAACGGACTGAAACTGCTCCGGGAGTTTCTGCCTTCGGTGGTGAACAACAGCAACGGGACTGTTTCGCGCATCATCGTGGCCGACAACGGTAGCGACGACGGCTCCGTGCAGTTCATAAAGGAGAATTTCCCGACCGTTGACGTATGGGAATTCGACCGTAACTACGGCTTTGCCGAGGGCTACAACCGCGCCGTGAAAATGGCCGGTGACTATGAGTTTGTCGTGCTGCTGAACTCCGACGTGGCCGTGACGCCCGACTGGGATGTCACATTATATAATTATATGGTTGAGCATCCCGATGTTGCCGCCACTCAGCCCAAGGTACTATCGTACAAAGAGCCGACTAAGTTCGAGTATGCCGGGGCAGCGGGCGGGTTCATCGACCGCAACGGGTATCCCTACTGCCGCGGGCGCCTTTTCGGCGAGTGCGAAACCGATTCAGGGCAGTACGACACGCCGACTGATGTTTTCTGGGCTACCGGTGCGTGCATGATGATCCGGCGCCGCGACTACCTTGACGCGGGAGGTCTCGACCCCGAGTTTTTCGCCCATATGGAGGAAATCGACCTCTGCTGGCGCCTTCACCTTGCCGGCAAGCGTGTAGTGGCCCTCCCGGAGGCGGTGGTTTACCACCTCGGAGGCGGTTCGCTCCCGGCAGAGAATCCGCGCAAAACATATCTGAACTTCCGCAACAACCTGCTGATGCTCCACAAGAACCTGCCCGCTGCCGGGCGGCGCAAATTCCTGTTCCGGCGCCGGCTGCTCGACACGCTGGCCTGGGCAAAGTATGTGGCGACTCTGGACTTCGCCAATGCCGGGGCCATAGTTCGGGCGCATCGGGATTTCAGGAAAATGCGGAGCCGGTACAACACCGCCGCCGAGGTCGATTACCTCCGTTCGGCGCCCGGCGCCGGGGTCGACCTCCTGATTGCTTACTACCTGAAGGGCAAGCGCCGTTGGAGCGACCTGTGAGCCACGCGCAGACATGATTTATTAAGCCTATTTCACATTATTTAACTCAAAATGCGGAAAATTTGGGAATCGATACTCAAAACGAACGATTTAATGTGAAATTTAGGCTTAAATATTTGCGAAATTCAAAGCGAGACATTAACTTTGCGATATAGTTTCGAACAACTATGGTTTCAGCAGAGGCTGAGGCCGGGTATTAACCTTAAAAACTACGCCTTAGTGCGCCCTACCGTGAAAGCTCGGGCTTCCCGTGGCTGACATATTAATACACAAGAGTTAAATACAATTATTAACTAATACATTAATCTATTTTACAGTTTTCTTACATTTATGGAAGCTCAAAAGCCTAACGCTGCTGCTAAGCCGGCAGCTAAAAAGAATGCCCCCGGCATCAAGAATGCCGCATGGGTAATCGTAATCTGCGCTTGCATCGCTATCTGCCTCTTCATCTTCTGGTTCGGCAATGACATGCACTTCGACGAAGACGGTCATCCTCAGAACATCTGGGGTACCATCTACAAGGGCGGTTTCATCGTGCCTGTACTTCAGACCCTCTTCCTGACCGTAATCGTGCTCGCAGTAGAGCGCGGTATCGCCCTCTCCGCAGCCAAGGGTAAAGGTAACATCGCAGCCTTCGTAGCCGGTGTTAAGAAATGCCTCGAAAACAAGGACATCGCCGGCGCACGCGCCCTCTGCGCAAAGCAGAAAGGTTCTGTAGCCGCTGTTGTTGAATCTGCCCTCGTACGCTACCAGGAAATGGACCAGAACACCGTTCTGACCAAGGAACAGAAAATCGCCAACCTCCAGAAGCAGGTAGAAGAAGCCACCGCGCTCGAAATGCCTACCCTGCAGCAGAACCTCCCCATCATCGCTACCATGACCACCCTCGGTACTCTCGTTGGTCTTCTCGGTACTGTAATGGGTATGATCAAGTCGTTCCAGGCTCTTGCACAGTCCGGCGCACCTGACTCCACCGAACTCTCTACCGGTATTTCCGAGGCTCTTATCAACACCGCCTTCGGTATCGCAACCGGTGCATTCGCTGTAATCTTCTACAACTACTACACCAACAAGATCGATAACCTCACCTACG
>CAYNHP010000011.1:0-44676 GCA_964397235.1 uncultured Bacteroides sp.
GGATTTTGCATATGGAACTGCACTTGGCACTTAAAAATTTGCTCGCACATTACGGGGAGGATTATATTTCGGACCCTCAGCTGGTTAGCACGTTGACCGACTTCGAGGCTTTCGGCCACGACCCGGCCATGCGCAATATTTTCCGTACACTCCACGCCGACGGCCTTTTGGAGGCACTCAGGAATCAGGGCTTCTGGGGCCCCGAAGCCGAAGGGATGATCTACGCCATTGTGCGCGACTATGCCTTTCCCGTCGATTTGGTGCGCTACGCCCTGGGTAGCGTCGCCTATGCCCTGGGGTGGGTCGACCTTGTGGCTACGCTCAAGAACATCAAGGTGGGCGACGGCGGAGGGCGCACCCTGCCATGGGAAGCGCTGAGCGTGGCCGAGCGCGAAGCATTCCTCAACGACAAGGTGCAGATCCGGCCGTCGCGGTGCGGAATCCAATTCAACTCTGTTTATATCTCCGACTGCTCTTACGATAAGAACCTTTACTTCAATGTAAACTTCGAAGCTGCCGGACGCCTCCCCAAGTTTACATTTGTCGAACTCAACGTCGCCGTCTACGACACCCTGAACCGCGTCCGTTACAAAGGAAGCCTCACCAGCGTCGACACAGACGAAAAGCCCGAGCACTTCGACATCATCGACTCTTCCATGGTGTGCCTCAACTTCCCCTATACCGAAATCGGCAAAATCCTGATTTTCACCGCAAAGAATTAACCGGGTATGGAAATCGGGTTTGTGAGTTTCAATCAGGAGGCGCTGGGGCGCGCCGGGAAGGTGCTCAAGATGCTCCAGGGGCAGGGCGCAATCGATGAGCTGGGCCTGGGACGCATCCGCGACGCGTTTTCCAACTCCATGTTCCCCGGTCTGTCCGTGTTGCAAACCCGGGCCAAGTACTTCGTGATGTTGCCTGCCCTATATGCCCACCTTGAGCGCAAACGCATCGCCAACGCCCGCGAGGCCCGCTCGCTCGTGCGCGAGTACGAAATCAAACTTACCGACCGCCTGCTCAGAAGCTCCGGCCTGGAGGCCGGCGGCATCATCGGCGCCGAGTCGCTGCGCAAGCGCGAGCAGTATGTCAAGTACGACCCCACCTATGTATATATCTCCGGCATGGAAACCTACGGGCTCGTGAAAACATCCGGCAACATCTACGCCATGCTCGCCGAGCGCTCGGCCGCCAGACAAGGGCTGCCCGAACACGTCCGCGGCCCCGAAGCGGAGGACTCCGACGACCTTGACGGGATGTCGCAGATATTCCTGACCCCCGCGGTGGATTACACCTTTGAATCCTCCGGGGAGCTGTTCATAACCCTATCACCCGCCGAAGCCCGATTCTTGAAGGAAAGGATAGTGCGCGCCGTGCCGGACTCGCTCCTGGCCGAGTTGCTGGACTCCGGCGTTTTCCGCAGCCTGACCGACGATGAATTTGAGGCCATCGGCCCGAAAATCCAACCGGTCGTTTCCGCGCAAAATTACCGCATCTACACCCTGGCCCTACGTTATTCGCGCTTCGCCAACCTGCTGCGCTTATTCTACGCAATGCTTTATAATCGCGGCGTCGGTGCAGCCGATGAGGCTCTGGAAATGGGTCGCCGGTTTACAGAATCCCTCACGGCGCCTCACGCAGAGTTCGCCCCCGGGCAGATTGAGGAAATTCTGGACTTCGCAAAACCCAGAATCTCCGAGGACAAGAGCATCGGATTCTGCCTCAAGGCTGCACGTCTTATAAGCGAAGGAGATTATGCCGCCCTCGAGCGGGAGATTGTCAACCGCGAGCAGGACATCAAAGGCCCCCGCAGGAGCAAACTCCTCAACCCGCAGGACTACGAGCCCGGGCACCCCTTTGACGTACCGGCCTTAATGACTTACCGCTGGAGCACCATAGTAAAAACGGTTTTCCGGGACATCGCGCAGGGACTTGACAATGGATGATTTGATTTACAACGAACTGGTAGCCTCGCCGGGGTTCGAGATAGAGTTCGCCGTCGGCACGACCTACAGCATGGATGCCGAAGCCTTCCTTGCCGTGAGCCTTTCAATGGCAAATCTGGGCGAGGCGGCCGACGCGGACTCGCCCGCCCGCCTGCTCGCCGGCCTCCGCAACGCCGCATCTAAAGTGGCCATATTCATAAATCGCGGCGGCCTCCAGGTGCCCCCGCGCAGAAGTCCCCTTTACGCCATGCTGGATAGATGCGTCTTCGAGGTGGCCGATGAGCATCGTGGAAATGAGCTGGCCAATTTTCACCCCAAGCTGTGGATAATACGCGAGCACGCCATTGACGAACCCGGCCGCCGAGAGCTCAAACTCATTGTCCTGAGCCGCAATCTGACCAAGGACACCAGCCTGGACATCGCCGCTTCCATGGTGGCCCCGCTGGGCGCACGCCCCTCCGATGTCCTTCGCCGCAAGCATGCGCCCCTGAAGGAGATGCTCCTGCAGCTGGCCACGTTCGCTTCCGGCAAAAAGGCCAGGGAAGTGCGCAACCTTGCAGGCGACATCGACTCCCTCGGCGCTTTCAGCCTCAGCGACCCCTACGCGGACTACGAATTCATCCCCATCATGTTCGGCGCCAACCTCAACCCCGACATCAATTTCGAACGGGAGCTGCCCGCAACGCTCATGGCCGTAGTGTCGCCCTTCGTGGACCTACCCGCGCTGCAGTGGCTCAACAGCTATGCTCCCAAGGCGGAGAAAGTGCTCATTACCCGCCTGGAGAGCCTTACGCCCGAAATCATGGACCTATACGCCGGCGAGCTCCGCTCGGTGTGGGTGCCGACGCAACTGATGGCCCTGAACGATGTCCAGCCCATGAATCTCCACGCAAAGATGTACTTTTCCTGGCATCCCCGCAGCGGAGGGGTCCACCTTTGGTTAGGGTCGGCAAATGCCACCGCAAGCGGCTTTTACCGCAACTCCGAATTCCTCCTCAGGCTCACCATGCGCCGCGGTGTGCGCCGGTTCGACAACTTCGTACGCGAATTCACCGACGAGAAAAAGCAGATGTTCCGCCGCTTGACTTCCCTGCCGCCGCAGCCCCGGGAGGCGCCCAGGGATTTGAGCCTGAGCGTGGCCGTGAGGGTGAAGCTCATCAGCCGCAACAACCTTTCGGCCGAAGTGGTGTGCGACGGCGAAGAACATCAGGTCCGTATCAGGGCCAGGCGCCTGCCCGACATCCCCGGCCAAATAAAGTTCGCCCCGATACAGGAGCCCTACAACGAAGCCCCCATGACCTCCACCGGGTGCACAATAACGGTCACACATCCGGCCAGCCTCTCGGAATTCTACATCCTCTCCGTCACACCCGAGGCTGAAAACGTCGAGCCCGTGAGGATGGTAATAAAAATTCCTACCGCCGGTATACCCGCCGACCGCGATAATCTTATCTTTCAGTCGATTATCAACACCCCGGCCCGCTTCCGCTCATTCATCGAGATGATGATTACCGACCGCCCCCGCGAACTGCTGGCCCTCCTCGACGACCCCGCCGGCGACTCCGCGGGCGCCGGTTCCAATAGCTCCGACCAACCTCGCGGCGCTCTTTATGAATCCTTGTTGCGGCTGCTGGCAGGCAATCCAGCCAAGCTCAAGGATATTCAGGAGGTCGTTTCGATGGCCGGCGACAGCGTTGTGTCCGAATCTTTCCGCCGTATGGCGGACGTGTTTTACCATTCAGCAAAGCAACTCCGATGAGTTTGTACGATTTCCAGCAGGCCACATCCGACCGCATTGCGCAGATATTCCGCAACGCAACCGTAGGCGCCGACGGGCGCGAAATCCTACGCGGCGGCCAGCGGCGTGTGCTCCTGGCCGACGAAGTAGGCCTCGGAAAGACCCATGTGGCCGCCGAAGTAATCAAGCAGGTGAGGGAACTGCGGCGCACAGTCAGCAACAACATGTTCCGCGTGGTCTACGTTTGCTCAAACATGAGCATCGCCAACCAGAACATCCGCAAACTCGGCATTGAAAACAAGGCCGACGTAGCCGAAAGCCGCCTCTCAATGCAGCACCTCACAATCCGCGAGCGGGAAGCAGCCCTCAAGGAATCCGGCTCAGCCGCCGCCGGCATCATCATTCCCCTCACCCCCTCAACATCCTTTGCCCTTTCCGGAACAGCAGCCGGCATG
Source organism: uncultured Bacteroides sp. (assembly GCA_964397235.1). GTDB lineage: Bacteria > Bacteroidota > Bacteroidia > Bacteroidales > Muribaculaceae > CAG-873. The sequence goes on from CAYNHP010000011.1 coordinate 4,134, forward strand.
ACAAGCGAGCGGGCACTCATTGCGCAGATTCTGGTGCGGATGGACGAGTTCAAGAACTACCGGCAGCAGATTTTCGCCCTCTTCCAGGGCCGCTCCAAGGCTGACGGATGGAGCTACTGGCTCAAGCGATATGACGCACACATCAACGCCATAAACCATAGGACGGCAGATGACTACATGGCCGATACCGTCAGATTCCTCCGCGCCAACCCCGACTTCGGCCTTATCAGGGACGAACTCCTGAGCCACTTCGGCGCCCCGGAGCTCGACGCCGACCATGGCCGGATTATCAATCGCTTGCGGCGAATTTTTGCGGACCTAAGCCTTTCCATGCTCGAACCCGACCTGATCATCATGGACGAATTCCAGCGATTCAGCTCCTTGCTGGACTTCAACGACGACAGCGAGCAGACAGCCATCGCCCGCAAATTCTTCAACAACGACTCCGGGCGTCCGCCGATGATTCTCCTCATGTCCGCAACCCCTTATAAACCCTACTCAACCCTCGAGGAACTCACTGAGTACAACGCCGATACGCACTACGAGGACTTCAACCGCCTTATGGATTTCCTCTTCAGCGGCGCCAGGGACTTCCGCGAAGTATGGAGCGACTATTCCCACAAGCTCTCGCATATCAGCGTAGAGAATTTCGACATCCTCCTTGCCTCCAAGAAGATAGCACAGGATAAAATGTACAGTGCCATGTGCCGCACCGAGCGCCTCAACGAGGGCTTGCTCAAAGAGCACTGCATCGAACTGCCTATCGGCCTGAGCGACACCCTCTCCTTCTGCGAGATGCAGCGCATTGTGCAGGCATGCAAGGCGCAAGTCGCCGAAACCGGCCATGGCCGGTTCAACTGGTCAAACATGCCCGTGGATTACGTCAAATCTGCCCCATATCTGCTCTCGTTCATGGACTCCTATGAGCTCTCAAAGCAAATAGGCAACCTTTACAGCACCCGCCGCCAACATTTACCCACCCCGTCGGCCCTGACACTCCTGCGCCGGAAAGACCTTGAGAACTTTCACCACCTGCCCATGCGCAACGCTCGCATGGAGTACCTGTGCAACCTCATGCTGCCCAAGGGTAAAAGCACCGAATTGCTCCTGTGGGTACCCTCCTCCAGGCCGTACTACTCCACCAACGCCGACAACCCATTTGTCAAAAACGCCGACTTCTCCAAGATGCTCATCTTCTCCGCCTGGGAGATGGTGCCCCGTGCCATCTCAGTGTTGATGACCTACGAGCTCGAGCGCCGCGTAATATTCTCAAAGTACAGAAAGGCGGCTTACGGTGCGTCAACAGGTAGCGAACGCCTCAAAGACGACGCAAAAAGCATAATCACCGAACCATCCCCCTTCCTGGCCTCGCTCTACCGCCCCGAAGAGTGGTACGGAAAGCCTCTCCACATCATCAGGGCTCACATCCGCCGGCAGATTGAACAGCGGGTGAAAGTCATCCCCCGGTCCGGACGCCGGAACTACAGCAAAATTCTCTCCCTCATTCGCCATCTCGACAACCCATCACTCCCCGCCCCGGAAGATATTCCCGCCACAGCCCTGGACATGCTCACCGACATGGCCATAGCCTCACCCGGAGTCTGCCTCTACCGTATTTTAAAACATGCCGATGACGCCCGGAAGGCCGCCGTAGGATTTTGCACAATCTTCAACCGCCGTGTGGCAGGCTACATTATCGACAAGATGCAGGAGAAAACCCCATCCGACGTAACTTACCTCGAAGGCGTGATGGACTATTGCGTAATGGGCAACCTCCAGGCAGTGTTGGACGAGTACGCCCATATGTGCGGCGAAGACTTTGCCATAAACATGTCCGAAGCCTTTATCGGCGACGCAAACCTGCTCATCAACACCGACGATACCTTCGGCCGCGAAAGCGCCAAAAAGATGGCCCCACGAATATCCTACGCAGTACCGTTTGCAAAAAACGTCGCCGTTACCAGCGACAAAACCCTCGAACGGTCCAACAACATCCGTTGCGCTTTCCAGTCGCCATTCTATCCATTCATCGTGGCCAGTACCTCCGTGGGCCAGGAAGGACTCGACTTCCATTGGTACTGCCGCAAAGTGATGCATTGGAACCTACCCTCCAACCCCCAGGACCTCGAACAACGCGAGGGCCGCATCAACCGCTACAAATGCCTGGCCATACGCCGCAACCTGGCACGCTTCAACCCCGGTCTTTACGACTGGGACTCCATTTTCCGGGAGGCTCACCGGCAGGTGCGCACCCGGTTCGCCGACACCTACTCCGACATGGTTCCTTTCTGGTGCTTACCAACTCAGTGGCTCGACCGCGATAAGGACTCCATCGAATGGATTGAGCGCATCGTGCCCATGTACCCCGAAAGCATCGACAACGTGCGCTACAAACACCTCATAAAAGTCCTCTCGCTCTACCGCCTCACCATGGGCCAGCCGCGGCAGGAAGAACTCCTCCGGATGATCAGCCACCTCAACCTCACCCCCGCCCAAATCCGTTCCCTCCTCTTCAACCTCTCCCCCATCTCCGCAAAACAATAAATCCGACTCACAGATTGCCTCAATCGTCCGCCCAGGCCCGCAGCCCTTACAGGCGGTTTGAAACGTGCCGGGGCTTCAGCCCCGGGGTGGGAGCCATAAATTTTGTCTTTCGTGCAAGGAGCTTTCTCCTTGATGTCCCCGAAAAAAGAAAAGCAACCCGTAGGCTGCTTGTGCGGAGAGAGAGGGATTCTTGCTCCGCTGCGCTTCGCAAGCGCTTCGCGTTGACGAACCCGTTCGAACCCTCTCTTCACGCAAAAAGGACAGCCGAAGCTGTCCTTGTGCGGAGAGAGAGGGATTCGAACCCCCGGAGGTGTTACCCTCAACGGTTTTCAAGACCGCCGCAATCGACCACTCTGCCATCTCTCCTGATCTTTGCCCTGCAAAGGTAGAGCTTTTTTTTCGTTTTTGCAAAATTTTCGCTATTTTTGTGGGATAAAGATGAAAAAGGCGATTGCTGCACGTCGCGCCGCTTGGGCGCTGGTTATCTTTTCGGGCCTCCTTATTGTAGCGGTGGGCCTGGGCCGAATCCTGCGTCCCCAGCAGCCTCACGTCGACCCCAACCGCGAAGCATATCCAATTGTCGGTCTGGACCTTTCGGCCCACAACGGCGTGGCCGACTTCGACTCCGTCGCCGCCGCAGGCGTCGACTTCGTCTACCTCAAGGCCAGCGAAGGAAGCTCCTTCCGCGACCCCGCCTTCATCCGCAACTATGTCGCCGCCCGACGGACACCCCTGGCAATCGGAGCCTACCACTACTTCCGCTTCGACCGCGACGGCATCTCCCAGGCCGACAACCTCCTCAACGCCCTTAAAGACTTGCGCCTGGACCTACCCCTGGCAGTCGACGTCGAGGAGTGGCACAACGACGCCACAGTCCCCACCGACCTGGTGGTCGAACGCCTCAACGCCATGCTCAGCCGCCTGCGCGACGCCGGCCACCGTGTCATCGTCTACACTAACAAGAACGGCCACAGCCGCTTCCTCCGCGACCTCGACGTGGAGCTCTGGATATGCTCCTTCACATCCCCGCCCATCGGACGCACCGACTGGCGCCTGTGGCAGCACAGCCACATCAGCCGCATCCCGGGCGTCAGCGGTTTCGTCGACATGGACACATTCAACGGCACCCGCGAGGAGTGGGAAGCCTTTCTTGCACAATAAATAACGCACGCATGCGTTATTATGCAGTATAGCTATGCGATTATCACTATGACCAACCATAAACTCTCTCTCCTGACATTCCTCCTGCTGATGCTCGCCGCATTGGTGGCTCCGGTGCGCCTGGCGGCCTTTCCGGCCGAAACCTACGCCTCGGAGTCCGTCCTCGCGTCCGGCACATGGGTCAAGGTCGCCGTGGAGGCCGACGGAATGTACCTCCTCCCCAACGCAACCCTCCGCAACTGGGGTTTCGACGACCCCGCGCGCGTGCGCGTGGTAGGATATGGAGGCCGACGCCTCAGCGACGTACTCTCACTTGAGAACTACATCGACGACCTCCCCGCCGCTCCCTCTGCCGTCACGCCCAAAGGCGTCGTGTTCTACGCCCTCGGCCCCGGCGCATGGCAGAGCGACGACGGCAAGGAATGCTACTACTACCGTCCCAACGACTTCACCAACTACGCCTACTACTTCGTAGGCTACGCCGACGCCCCTGTTCCTGAAGCTGTTACAGCTACCACCGGCTCCCCTTCAGCCCCCGCCGGCGCAACCCCCGCCACGACATTCCGCGACTACGTCGGCCATGCCGCCGAGACAACCTCACCCGGCGAGGCAGGCCCTCTGTTGGTCGGCGAGGAGTTCCGCTACACCCGCTCGCGCTCAATCACCCTCAAGCTCCAGGACCCCGTGGTGACCGACGGCGTCACACCCCTGGGCATCCACTGCGCATTCGTCAGCCGCATTCTCGGCGGTAGCGGCAAACTGACTCTCAACATCAACGGCGCCGCAAGCACCTCCACCATGCAGATTCCCGCCTGCTCATCAAGCTCTTACGTCCACGGAATGCTCTCCGAGGAGAACTTCCGCATCGACGTCCCCATGGCTGCCGACGGCGCCGCAAAAGCATCCCTCACCTTCTCCTCTTCCGCCAGCGTCCGCGGCGCATGGCTCCAGTCGCTCGCCCTGACCTACGAGCGCCACCTGCGCCTCGGCTCCGCCGGATACCTGCGCTTCGAGAGCCACGAAAAGGCCCTGCGCCTGGCCGGCGCCACCGAAGGCGTAACCGTGTGGGACGTCACCGACCCCCGCGCTCCAAAGGCCGTACAGATCTCCGCCGCAGCCTCCGAGGCCCGCTGGAGCGTCACTGAACCCGGACGCCGCGCATATGTGGCCTGGAACCCCGCCGCAAACATCCCCTCGCCCACACTCGTCGGCACCGTCGCCAACCAGAACCTCCATGCGCCCGAGTCCAACCCCGGGATGGTGATTATCGCCCCGAACCCATATATGGCTCAGGCAGAGCGAATTGCCGATATTCACCGCGAAGAGGGCATGGAAGTGCTCGTCGTTGACCTCGACCACGTATACAACGAATTCTCTTCCGGCGTGCCCGACGTCGGTGGCCTCCGACGTTACCTCAAGATGGTATACGACCGCGGAGAGGCTGCCGGCAAACCGCTGCGCTACGCCATCCTCGTGGGCCGAACCAGCTTCGACATGCGCGACCGCACCACCGGCGGACGCCGCGACTACCCGCTCATCCCCGCATGGATGCCCGCAGCTCCTGCCGCCTCGCTGTCCGATAACACCGGATTCAGCTCCGACGACATCACCGCAATGCTCGCCGACGGCAGTGGCGCCGACCTCCGCCGCGACCAGCTCTCAATCGCCATCGGCCGAATCCCCGCCACCGACCAGGACGAACTCCGACTCATGGTCGACAAACTCGTCGACTACGCCCGCGGCGCCCGCAAAAGCGCCTGGAAGCACCGTTTCCTCTTCATCGCCGATGATGAGGACGCTTCCGTGCACCTGAACCAGACCGAAGCAATGGTCAACGCAATCCAGGCCACCGACCGCCACCAGCACCTCGCACGCAAAGTCTACATCGACGCCTACGACCGCCAGGGCAAGGACGTCCCCGGCGCGCGCACACAGATGTACCGCTACCTTGACGAAGGCGTCGTGTGGTGGAACTTCGTCGGCCATGCCAACCCCACCAGCTGGACCGGCGAGGGAATCCTCACCTACTCCGACGTCAACAACCTCTACCTCCGCCACATACCCTTCATCTACGCCGCCACCTGCGACTTCCTCCGCCTTGACGCCGCAACCATCAGCGGCGCCGAACTCCTCTACAAGGAGCGCTACGGCGGGGCCATAGGAATCATCAGCGCCGTCCGTCCGGTATATATCACCGACAACGGTAACCTCACCCGCGCCATGGGCCGCGCCCTGGCAACCCGCGGCGACGACGGTTGCCTCCTCACACCCGGCGAAATCTACCGCCGCGCCAAAAACGACATACGCTCCGAAAAGGGCGACCGCCTGGCCGACGACAACCGCCTCCGCTACGTATTCATCGGCGACCCCGCCCTCCGTCTGGCCACACCCTCCAACATCGTCCGCCTCGACGCAGTCCGCGGCGTCGACATCGACCCCGACGACGCACCAACCATCGCCGCTCTCGAACAGCCCGTTCTCAGCGGCTCCGTCACCGACCCCCTCGGCAACCTCCTATCCGACTTCAACGGAACCGTTCTGGTCGAAATATTCGACGCCGAGCGCTCCGTAACCACCAAGGGCTACGGCTCCGACGGAGTTCAGACTACCTTCGAGGACCTCGGCGAACGCCTCTACTGCGGCTCCGCCAAGGTCGAAGGCGGCCGATTCTCCATCAAGGTCGCAATGCCCGCCGAGGTCGCTCAGAACTACCGCCCCGCAGCTATGTCGCTCTTCGCCTATGCCTCCGACGACAACGTTGAAGCTGTCGGCCTCAGCCGCGACTTCTACGTGTTCGGTACCGACCCCGCCGCCGAGGAGGATAAGGAACGCCCCGTCATCGAGTCTATGGTCCTGAACCACAGTAGCTTCACCGACGGCGACATCGTCAACGAATCGCCCATGCTCATTGCCACCGTAACCGACAACATCGGCATGAACCTGTCGTCCGCAGGCATCGGCCACCAGATGACGGCTATCCTCGACGGTACGCGGACCTACACCGACCTGGCCCAGTTCTACACCCCCAACTCCGACGGTACTCCCGGCGGCGTAATCAACTACACCCTCGAGAACCTTCCCGTCGGCCCCCACTCCCTGACCCTGCGCGTGTGGGACACATCCGGAAACTCGGCCCTCCGAACCATCCAGTTCAACGTCGCCGCCAACGTCGCACCCAAGATTTATGACGTATACTCCGACGCAAACCCCGCCTCGACTGCCGCGAACTTCTACCTCTCGCACGACCAGCCCGACGCCATGGCAACCGTCACCGTCACCGTCTACAACCTCCTCGGGCGCCCCGTCTGGAGCGGCACCGTCACCGCCCGGTCCGATATGTTCCTCACAACCCCCGTGTCCTGGGACCTTACTGACTTCAGCGGCCGGCGCGTGCCCCGCGGAATCTATCTCTACAGCGCAACTATAAGCTGCAACGGCCAGGCGCACCAAACCGTAACACGCCGAATTGCCGTCACGGCTCGCTAAGCGCGGTTTTCTCAGCGAAATTCACTATCTTTGCAGTATGAATCAGCGAACGCCATTGCCAACTCCCACCATGCCGCTGCCCGAGCCCACCCTCAGGCGGCTTCCATGGTATCTGGCATTCCTGACAATGCTGCGCATGGAGCGTGTGGAGCACGTTTCCTCCACCCGCATCGCCGAGGAACTCGACGTGGACCCCTCGCGGATTGCAAAGGACCTCTCCTTCCTCGGAATCAAAGGCAAAACGCGCATCGGCTACCGCGTCGACGAGCTCGAAGCAAAGCTCCGCGACTTCCTCGGATTCGACCGGCGCCACAACGCCGTGATGGTCGGCGTCGGAAGCCTCGGGGCCGCTCTTATCGCCGACTCGGGCCTCCAGCGCTACGGCCTCAACATCGTTGCGGGCATCGACACCAACCCCGCCCTGGCCCTTACGTCAATCAACGGCGTCAGAATCTACCCGCCCCACCGCCTCAAGGAGCTCGTGCGCGAACTCGGAATTCAGATCGGCATAATCGCCGTTCCCATAGAATTCGCACAGGCCGTCAGCGACTCTATCTGCGAGGCCGGCATACGCGCAATCTGGAACTTCACCCCCTCCCGTATACGCGTCCCCGAAGGAGTGGTGGTCACAAACACGTCCATCTACTCCCACCTCGCCCTGATCTACAACCGCCTCTCATCCCTAAACCCCTCAGAATCATGAAGGTACTGGTGATGTCACAACCTGCCCCGGGGCAGTGGCAGATGCGCATGGGGGCCGATTCGGCCGTCCTGCGCCACGGCGAGCCCGTCTTTCTCCCCGAGAGCGGGCGCACAGCCCGCGTCGCCGTCGTGCCCGCTCTCCGCATCGGTCGCCTCGGTTTCTGCGTCCGGAGCAACTACGGCTCCTATATCAACGGAATCACACTATTCCAGTTCCTCGCCCCGGACCCCGACGACCTGCCCCCATGGCTCCCCCCGTTCGTGGCCGACCGCTCTTTCTCTCCCGGTCAGTGGCTCCCGATGCCCGACGACGACTCAATCCGATGCCAGGTAAACATTTCCCCCCTTCCCGGTCGCACAGGAAACCCCGAAAAAATAAACTTTTCCACCTCATTATCAGCTCTTGAGCCCGAGCGGCACATTCGCGAAATATCCCGATTCTGCACCCTCAAAACCGGCGACGTTCTCCTCTTCCTCGACCACGGAACACCGATGCTCCCCGCCGGAATCGACTCCGAACTCACCGCCTCGCTCAACGGCACAAACGTCCTGAACATCAGGCTCAAATAGCGCACTGGCGCACACTTCCACACTTGCACATTCTTCCGGATTAATGAATATCTTTCTCAAAATATCTCTCCTGCTGCTCATGGCCGTCCTCCCCCGGACGCTCTGGGCCTACGAACCATCCTACTACTGCGCCGACTCGCGCCTGAGCGCCGGACGCTGGGTCAAGGTGGCCGTGGATACCACCGGCATCCACCAGCTCTCCTATCAGACCCTGCGCAGCCTCGGTTTCGACGACCCCGCCAAGGTCACAGTCCACGGCTACGGGGCCGTACAGGGCGCCGACAACACCTTCGGCTCCCACCCCGACGACCTCCCCCTCCAGCACACCCTCCACACCCCCGACGGGCGGATTCTCTTCTACGCCGAGGGACCCGTGGCGGCTACCCTCAAGCTGTCAGCCGGGGCCGACGTCACCCGCAATGCCTACAGCAGCCAAAGTTTCTACTTCCTTACGGACACCTACACAGCCGCACCCTCACAACCCATTGAGTATGTGGCCAATACAGCCTATATGGTCGACAAGGCAACCTTCGTCGACTATCGCGAGAAAGAAACCTGCAACTACGGCCAGGGCGGAGCCCTGTACCACGGCCCCAATATCACCGCCGCAAACCCCGACACCTACCGGTTCCGAATCCGCAACCTCTACCGCGACGCCGACGTCAGCGTCCGCCTCTCAGGCGTCATCCGCACACTCACCAACGTCAACATCGTTCCGCAGTTCGAGGGCGAAATCGGTGTGGCCGAAATGAAGACAATCGATTGCGCACCAATCATCTCCAGCACCAAAATCTGGCTCCCCTTCAGCGGCTTGGGAACCATCAGCGCCTCCGCGGAGCATCCCATGCAGGACGCCCCGCTGACCATCAGCATCCCCATGCCTTCCAACTTCCGCGGTCCAATCCTGGCTGCCGACTTCATTTACCTCACCTACGAACGCTCGCTCCGCCTCGAACCCGACGAGTCACACCTCCATATCCAGCTCCGCAGCCAGAGCGTCCGCAACCGCAACATGCTCTTTTCGGACGTGCCCGAGCATTTCGAAGTGTGGGATGTCAGCGACCACTGGGACGTACACCCCTTCGAGCTTAACCGGCGCACCAACCAGGCCCTCATCACCCTGCCCATGCGGCCCAACAGCCCGACCCGCCTGGTGGCATTCGACCCCGACGCCTCGTTCGCCGAGCCACGCATCGTCGGCGACGTGCCCAATCAGAACATCCACGCACTCCCCGTGCCCCACATGGTCATAATCACCACCCCCCTCTTCCGCGACGCCGCCAACGACCTGGCCCACATCCACCGCCGCCGGGGGCTCGACGTCCATGTGGTCATGCAGGGCGATATTTTCAACGAATTCGGTTCCGGCGCGCCCTCCCCTGCCGCAATCCGCCGAATGAACAAGATGTTCTTCGACCGCGACCCCCAGAAATTCCGCTTCGTAACCCTTTATGGTGCAACCACTTGGGACCCCAGGCAACTGTCGGGCCCCCAACCCGACTTGCCCCTGGCCTACCTCGCCGAGGACCCCTTCCACGCTCAGGAATCAGCTTCAAACTTTGCCAACGACGCCTACTTCGGAATCCTCTCCGACGGCTCCACTACCGCCGGAATTTATGCCCTGAACATGTCCGTGGCCGTAGGCCGAATTTCCGCCCGAAACCAAGCCGAAGCAATTGACTATAATAATAAGGTGCGCGCACATCTGGCAATGCCTGCCGATCCCGCCGTATTCCTGCGGGCCGTCACATCCTCCTGCGATGGCGACGGATACGCCCACTTCGACCACAACACAGTCCTGTCCGACACCCTCACATGCGTCAACCCCAACATGATGGTGCGTCGGGCCGACGAGCTCCTCTTCCCCGCGCCCGTCGGCACGCAGTGGGACGCACCCCGGGCCATCGCCGACGCTCTCACTCAGGGCGTGGGACTCTTCGCCTACTGTGGCCACGGTAACCCCGAAGCACTCGGAAACAACCTCTGGAATCTCCGCCACAACAAATCCACAACCTACTCCCGCTTTCCACTGGCACTGCTCGCCACATGCTACATCGCGCCAATCGACCGCCTCTCCGGAATCGCCGACCGGATGGTACTCCGGCCCGACGGCGGCGCTATCGCTGCTATCGGCGCTTGCCGCTCGGTTTACCTCGAGCGAAACAAAATCCTGAGCTACGCCGTAGCACAGGCATACGCCTCCGCAACTCCCGGCACGACCATGGGCGAAGTGTTCGTCAACGCACGCCGCATGCTCATCGACCGCGGACTCATGAGCGCTGCCGTCGGCGCTAACACCCTGTGCTACAACTTCATCGGCGACCCCTCCATCCCAATGGCAATTCCCGAAGCCAAAATAGTAGTTGAAACCATTTTCGGCCAGCCCTACACCGGTCAGGAAATGATTGCCCCCGGCCTCACTCCGCAGATTACAGGCAAAGTCGTCGACGCTGAAGGTAACCTCATGGCCGACTTCAACGGCCCCGTAACCATCGACCTCTACCGCGCACCCCTGGTCACCGCCACCCGTTGGCAGGACAACACCGCGCGCTACCCGGCCATCGAAGACGCGCTCCTCACCACCTGCCACGGAACCATCACCGGCGGCCGCCTCTCCGCCCTGGTCACAATCCCCCTCAGCGACGCCGTCTGGAGCCCCGGCCGCACCATCCTGTCAGCTGTCGATAGCCGCACGGACCGATGCGCCGCCGGCATCATGCGTGGACCCGGAATCGGCTCACAGTTCATCGACGACCCCGCCGCTCCCGCAGCTCCCGCTATAACCGACTTCGAAATCGACGCTGCCGACCGTGCCGCCGACGGAACCGTCGCACCCGCCTTCAACATCAACCTCGCCGTCCACGCACCCGCAGGCCTCGCCGAAGGCCATGCGAACTTCATGCGCCGCACAGCCCTCCGTCTCGACGGGAAGCGCCTCGACTCCGACCCCACCGACGGACTCCTCCCCGACGCCCAAGGAAACATCGCCCTATCCGTGCCTATGGAAGTCACAGCCCCCGGCAACCACACCCTCACCGTCTCCGTCACCGACCGCCTCGGGCGCAACGCCTCCGCCCACCTGGACTTCACCGTCGCCCCGCGCAATTATGCCGCAACCCTGAGTCTCGACGCCCCCGAAGGGTACGTCCGAAAAGAAGCAATCTTCGACGCCACCACCGACGACGGCGACACCACACCCACCGGCCGCCTTATCATCACCGACAGCCACGGCCGCACAGTCCTCTCTCGCCCCGACGTCGCCTTCCCATTCCGCTGGGACCTCCGCGACTCCGACGGCAACCCCGTCCCCAACGGACACTACCGCGCCGCCCTCCACACACCCCTCCACGCCGCCCCCCGCCTCCCCTTCACCATCATCAAATAAACATGGAGGTGGCGGGCTCCCGCCCGCCACAAGGTGCCTCAACGCCACGCCAGGCGGTTTGTAAAAGCGAAGGGCTTCAGCCCGCCATTATGCATTATGCATTATGCATTATCCATTCCGCATTGCGCATTGAGAAATTTTATGTATCTTTGCCCGTAGCATTTTAACCTTGAATTTTCCATGAATAATCTGACAGCGAAACGATGGTACCCCTGGATGGTGGTAGGCCTTCTCTGGGTAGTGGCCCTCCTGAATTATATGGACCGCCAGATGCTCAGCACCATGCGCGCAGCAATGGCCGCCGACATCACCGACCTCGAAAGCACCATCATGTTCGGCAAAGTGATGGCAGCCTTTATGTGGATCTACGGCTTCATGAGCCCAATTTCCGGCATCGTGGCCGACCGTTTCAACCGTAAGTGGCTCATCGTCGGCTCGTTGGCCGTGTGGTCCACCGTCACCCTGCTCATGGGCTACGCCACCACCTACGGCCAGGTGTACTGGCTCCGCGCCCTGATGGGCGTCAGCGAAGCCCTCTACATTCCCGCCGCTCTCTCGCTCATCGCCGACTACTTCACCGGCCGCCAGCTCTCCCTGGCCATCGGCATCCACATGACCGGCCTCTACATGGGCCAGGCCATCGGCGGATTCGGCGCATTCGTCGCCGCTCAGCTCTCCTGGCAGCAGACCTTCCACTGGTTCGGCCTGGTGGGCATCGTCTACGCAGTGGTGCTCATCCTCTGCCTCTACGAAAAACGCAAGCGCGAGGACATCTACGTGGCACCCGACGCCAAACTCCCCCTGATGCAGACCCTCCGCCGCAACGTCACCGGCATGGTCGGCTCGGTGGGTATCCTCTTCGGAAACATTGCCTTCTGGACCATCCTCTTCTTCTTCGCCGCCTGCTCAATTCCCGGCTGGAGCACCAAGAACTGGCTCCCCGAACTCTTCGCCAACAGCCTGGGCATCGAAATGATGTGGGCCGGCCCTATTGCCACCATCACCATCGCCTTCTCGTCGTTCCTGGGCGTGATGGTGGGCGGTCCGATGGCCGACAACTGGGCCCGCCGCAACCTCAAGGGCCGCATCTACACCAGCGCTATCGGCCTTTCGATGATGATTCCCTCGCTGGTGCTGATGGGCTTCGGCACTTCGGTGTGGGCAGCCGTCGGCGCCGGCCTATGTTTCGGCCTCGGCTACGGCCTGTTCGACGCCAACAACATGCCTATCCTCTGCCAGTTCGTCCCCTCGCGCCGCCGCGGTACAGCCTACGGCATGATGAACATGGCGGGCCTCTTCATTGGCGCACTGGCCACCAACTACCTCGGTGAGCTCGCCGCCGAAGGGCAGATGGGCGTCGGTTTCGCCCTGATGGCTGCCGCACTCGTGGTAGCCGTAGCCCTCCAGCTCATCGTCCTCCGCCCCCGCACCCTCAACATGGAGGAGAGCATTGTTTAATGTTTATAAGATTAGAGATTATAAGATTAGAAGATTAACAGGGAAACCCTACCCGCCTAATCTCTCATCTCTTAATCTCTCTTAATCTCTCTTAATCACCTAAAACCTACATACATGAACAAGACAATCTTTGGTGCAACTTTAATCGCCGTGGGCCTGCTGGCCCTGGGCCTGTGCATCCGCAGCGGCCTGGTGGCCTTTTCCGACCGCGCCCGCACCGTCGACGTCCGCGGTCTGGCCGAACGCGACGTGCCCGCCAACAAGGTGACCTGGCCCCTGGTCTACAAGCTCGTGGGCAACGACCTGCCCGCTCTCTACGACCAGTGCAACACCACCAACGCGCGAATCACCGCTTTCCTCACAGCCAACGGAGTCAAAGCCGAAGAAATCGGCTACAACGCCCCGAGCCTCGATGACCTTCAGGCCAACCGCTACGGCAACGAGCCCATACCCTACCGCTACCGCATGACCAACGTCCTGACTGTGGTCAGCACCGACGTGGCCCTCGTCGACAGCCTCATCAAGCGCCAGGGCGAACTCCTCAAGGAGGGCATCGCACTGACCGTAGACTACAACAACCGAACAATCTACGAGTACACCGGCCTGAACGAAATCAAGCCCGACATGATTGCCGAAGCAACCGAGAACGCACGCCAGGCCGCGCAGAAGTTTGCCGACGACTCCAACAGCAAAATCGGCAAAATCGTCAAGGCTTCCCAGGGGCAGTTCAGCATCGAGGACCGCGACCCCTACACCCCCGACATCAAACACATCCGCGTAGTAACCTACCTGAGCTACTCCCTGGAGTAAAAGGATGAGAGATTATGAGATTATAAGATTAAAAAAGATTAACTGATTAAAAGGACAATTCTTACCAGGCTAATCTTCTAATCTCTAATCTCTAATCCCATATACCCGCCTAATCTCTCATCACTCATCTCTAATCTCATAATCTCATAATCTCTAAAACCTAACGCCTAATATGGAATTTGAAAAAATAGAAGGGCTCATCGACGCCCCGTTCACCCCCATGCTGCCAAACGGCGACATCAACCTCGAACCCATCCCCGCCTACGCCGCCATGCTTGCAAAGAACGGCCTCAAGGGCGTGTTCATCAACGGCTCATCCGGCGAGGGCTACATGCTCACCACCGACGAGCGCAAACGCCTGGCCGAAGCGTGGGTCAAGGCCGTGCCCAAGGACTTTAAGGTAATCGTCCACGTGGGCAGCTGCTGCCTGCGCGAGAGCCGCGAGCTTGCCCGTCATGCCGCCGAAATCGGCGCGTGGGGCATCGGGGCCATGGCGCCCCCATTCCCGAAAATCGGTCGCGTGGAGGAGCTGGTGAAGTACTGCGAGGAAATCGCTGCCGAAGCCCCCGAACTCCCATTCTACTACTATCATATCCCCGCCTTCAACGGCGCTTTCCTGCCCATGGTGGACATGCTCAAGGCCGTCGACGGACGCATCCCCAACTTCGCCGGCATCAAGTACACCTTCGAGAGCCTCTACGAGTACAACCAGTGCCGCCTTTACAAGAACGGCAAGTACGATATGCTCCACGGCCAGGACGAAACCATCCTTCCCTCCCTGGCCCAGGGCGGAGCGCGCGGCGGCATCGGTGGCACCACCAACTACAACGGCCGCGAACTCACCGGCATCATCGAAGCCTGGAAGGCGGGCGACCTCGAAACCGCACGCGAGAAGCAGAATTTCTCCCAGGACGTCATCAACGTCATCTGCAACTACCGCGGCAACATCGTCGGCGGCAAACGCATCATGAAGCTCATCGGCCTGGACCTCGGCCCCAACCGCACTCCCTTCCGCAACATGACCGACGAGGAAGAGGCCGCCATGAAGAAGGAACTCGAGGCCATCGGATTCTTTGAACGCTGCAACAAATTCTGACCATGGACATCCACAAATACCTCCAGGGGTGTGCCGAACGCTACACCACCGACCTCAAAGAGAACATAATGCCTTTCTGGCTCAAGCACGGCCTGGACCGCGTGAACGGCGGCGTCTACACCTGCCTCGACCGCGACGGCTCGCTGATGGACTCCACCAAGAGCGTCTGGTTCCAGGGACGCTTCGGCTACACCGCAGCCGCGGCCTACAACAACATCGAGCGCCGCCCCGAATGGCTCGAAGCCTCACGCAGCTGCATCGACTTCATCGAAGCCCACTGCTTCGACTCCGACGGACGCATGTACTTCGAAGTGGCCGCCGACGGAACCCCCCTGCGCAAGCGCCGCTACATCTTCTCGGAGTGCTTCGCAGCCATTGCCATGAGCGAGTACTCCATCGCCTCGGCCGACCGCTCCTATGCCGAGAAGGCCCTGCGCCTGTTCAAGGACATCCGCCGCTTCGCTGCCGACCCCAAGTACATGCCGCCCAAGTACTTACCCGCCCAGGAAGCCATCGGCCACTCGCTGACGATGATTCTGATCAACACCGCCTCGCGCATCCGCGAAGCCATTGAGGACCCCATCCTCGACGAGCAGATCGACCAGTCCATCGCCGCGCTCTACAAGTTCATGAAGCCCGAATTCAAGGCTCTCCTCGAAATGGTAGGGCCCAACGGCGAGTTCATCGACACAAACGCCGGGCGCACCATCAATCCGGGCCACTGCATCGAAACGGCGTGGTTCCTCCTCGAAGAGGCTCGTCACCGCGACTGGGCTCCCGAGCTGGTGGAAATGGCCACGGTAATCCTCGACTGGTCCTGGGAGTGGGGCTGGGACAAGGAGTTCGGCGGCATCATCAACTTCCGCGACTGTAAGCACCTCCCTTGCCAGGACTACTCGCAGGACATGAAGTTCTGGTGGCCCCAGACCGAAGCAATCATCGCCACACTCTACGCCTATCTCGCCACCGGCGACGACAAGTACATCCGCTGGCACCGCATGGCCCACGACTGGGCTTACGGCCACCTCCCCGACAGCGACTACGGCGAATGGTTCGGCTACCTGCACCGCGACGGAACCGTAGCCCAGCCCGCCAAGGGCAACATCTTCAAGGGCCCCTTCCACATCCCCCGCATGCTCATCAAAGCCTCCACCCTCTGCGCCGACATCCAATCCCGCACCTGGGACGAATAACCCCCATCACCCCTTCCCAAGGCCGGGCGCATTAAATCCACGTTTGGGTTATCGGCCGAGCTCGGCCGATAACTTGGACGGAGGTGTTGCGTTTTGGCAGTATGGGTCGCCGGCTGTTATTCCAGGAGGCGGTGGTGGTCGCAGCGGAGGACGCGGCCGGGGTAGCGGGCCATGAAGGTGTGGTTGTGGGTGGCCACGACGACGGTTGTGCCGGAGGCTTTGCAGATGTTGTACAGGTGCGCCATGATGCCCTCGCCGGTTTCAGGGTCGAGGTTACCGGTGGGTTCGTCGGCCAGGATGAGCGACGGGCTGTTGAGCAGGGCGCGGGCAATGACTATTCGCTGCTGCTCGCCGCCGGAGAGCTCGTGGGGCATCTTGTAGGCCTTGGTGAGCATGCCCACCTGGCGAAGGACCTCGTCGATACGGACTTCGCGCTCGGGGCGCTCGCGCCAGCCGGTGGCCTGCAGCACGAAGTCGAGGTTGGCGTAGACGGTGCGGTCGGTCAGCAGCTGGAAATCCTGGAACACGATGCCGATGCGGCGGCGCAGGAAGGGAATCTCCTTGCGGCGGATGGTGTTGAGGTCGTAGCCCAGCACTTCGGCCTCCCCGGAGGCAATGGGCACCTCGGCATAGAAAGTTTTGAGCAGGGAAGTCTTGCCGCTGCCAACAGAGCCCAGAAGGTACACGAAGTCGCCCTCCGCGACAGTGAGGTTCACATTGCTGAGGGCTACGTGCTCGTTGCGGAGCACCTCCACGCCCTTGTAATCTATAATATTCGTTGCCATCGCCACAAAAATAGCCTAAAGTGATTGAATCTCCAAAAGATACGGCAAAAATTTCGTAACTTTGTGCATGCTGATAGGATTTGACCTGGACGATACGCTGTACAAGGAGCGCGATTATGTGGCGTCGGGCCGCGCGGCGGTGGCCGAAGCGGTGAGCCTCACAACCGACGTGGCTGCCCGGGATGCGGCGCGCGTCATGGCCGGGGGCGCCGACCCCTTCGACGCCCTGGAGGCCTACCTGAGGCAGCGCGGCGTGGAGGGCTGGCCCGTGAGCCGGATGGTGGAGGTGTACCGCACCCACCGACCCTCCCTGCAGCCGGATGCGGCGCTGAACGCCCTCCTCGGGCAGTTGCGGCGCGCGGGACACCGCGTGGTGATCATCACCGACGGGCAGTCGGAGCGCCAGAGGGCGAAGATAGCCGCGTTGGGACTCGACGGGGTTGTGGACGCCGTCTACGTCAGCGACGAAGTCGGTGGCGACAAGCATACCGGCCGGGGCTTCGACGCCGCCGTGGCCGACTTTCCCTGTGCCGGGCGGGTTTACATCGGCGACAACCCGGCCAAGGACTTCGCCTATGCCTCCGCCCACGGCTGGGCAACCGTGATGCTGGCCGACAGCGACGGCGCCAACATCCACCCCCAGCGCGGAGGCGTCCCTGCACGCACCGTCATCTTCGACCTGCCCGCCTTCCTCAGAACTTTACTGCCCCGGGAGTGTTAGTTATATGGGTAAAAAAAGAATATGAAAGCCCTTAAACATTAAACCCTAAACATTAAACATAACAACATAACGACATGAATAAGATAGACCTGAACACCATCAAGACCCCGGCTGACATCCGCCACATGAGTATCGACGAGCTCAAGGACCTCGCCGCACAGATGCGCAAGGCGCTGATTGCAAAAGTATCGGCCCACGGCGGCCACGTAGGCCCCAACCTGGGCATGGTGGAAGCCGTCATAGCGCTCCATTATGTGTTTGACACTCCGAAGGATAAGATTGTGTTCGACGTGTCGCACCAGACCTACCCCCACAAGATGCTCACCGGCCGAATGGACGCCTTCACCGACATGGCGCACTACGACGACGTGACCGGCTACACCAACCCGCGCGAGAGCGAGTACGACCTCTTCTCGCTGGGCCACACATCGTCGGCCATATCCCTGGCCACCGGCCTGGCCAAGGCGCGCGACATGAAGGGCGGCCACGAAAACGTGGTGGCCGTGATCGGCGACGGCTCGCTGGGCGGCGGCGTGGCCCTCGAAGGCCTTGACTTCGGCGCAACCCTGGGGACGAACTTCATCGTGGTGGTCAACGACAACGATATGAGCATCGCCGAGAACCACGGCGGCATGTATGCCGACCTGCACATGCTCCGTGCCACCAACGGCGAGGGCGAGCCCAACCTCTTCCGCGCCATGGGCTATGCCTACCGCTACGTCCACGCCGGCAACGACCTGGGCAAGCTCATCGAGATGTTCCGCTCCGTCAAGGACATCGACCACCCCGTGGTGGTTCACATCAACACCTTCAAGGGCCTGGGCCTGAAGGTGGCCGAGGAGCATAAGGAGCAGTTCCACTGGAGTATGCCTTTCGACCCCGAAACCGGCAAGCTCCTTGTGGAGGACACCGACGAGGACTACACCGACATCTTCGCCAAGGAGATGCTTCAGCAGGTGAAGAGCAATCCCGCCGTGGCCATCCTGACCGCCGGTACGCCCGGCGCCATCGGCTTCGGGCCTGACCGCCGCAAGGAGGCCGGCAAGCAGTTTATCGATGTGGGCATCGCCGAGCAGCAGGCCGTGGACATGGCCGCGGGTATGGCCGCGGGCGGCGTGCGCCCGGTGTTCGGCGTGGTGAGCACCTTCCTGCAGCGCGCCTACGACCAGTTCAGTCAGGATGCGGCCCTGAACCGCCAGCCGGCCGTGTTCAATGTGGTGTACGGCTCGATGTTCGGCATGAACGACGAGACCCACCTGGGCTTCTTCGACCTGGGGCTGCTGAGCAATATCCCCGGACTGCTTGTGCTGACACCGACCTCGAAGCAGGAGTACCTGAGTATGTTGCGGTGGGCTATCGGCCAGACCGCCACGCCGGTGGTTGTACGCCAGCCGGGCGGAGCAGTGTACGACAACCCCGACGCCAAGCTGCTGACCGACTACAGCAAGCCGGAGTATGAAATTGTGCGCAAGGGCGCGCGCGTGGCCCTCATCGGCGTGGGCACCTTCCTGCCCGTGATGAAAGAGGCTGCGGATATGATGGCCGCCAAGGGTGTTGAACCCACCGTGATCAACCCCCGAAACGTATCCACCCTGGACACCGCCACCCTCGACAGCCTGCGCGACTACGACCTGGTAATCACTGCCGAGGACGGCATCGTCGACGGCGGCTACGGCCAGAAGGTGGCTTCCTACCTGGGCCAGGCGCCCGTCAAGGTGGTGAACCTCGGCCTGCCCAAGGAGTTCCTCAACCGCTACGATGCCGCTGAGGTGCAGCGTGCCTGCGGCATGACCGCCGAGCAGATTGCTGAGTTAGGGCTGAAAGGTTAAGGATTAGAGATTATAAGATTAAGAGGTTATAAGATTAGGAGATTAGAAGATTATGAGATTACGTGGAATTGCTCTTGTTGCAGCAGGGTTGATGGCGCTGGGTGCGTGGGCGGCAGAACCGACCAACGCAACGCTTGCGGCGAAGGCACAGTCGGCCATGAGCCAGAAGGAATGGGCCAGCGCACAGGCACTCTACCTGTTGCTGGAAGATAGGGAGCCGGAGAATGCGTCGGCTTATGCGGGCCACATGGTTGCCTCGGAGATGCGCGGCCAGCGACAGGAGGCATTGGGCACGCTGACCCGCGCCATCCACGCCGGCGTGCCGCTGGACTCGGTGCTCGACCCCTTCCGGAGCCGAGTCCGCATGATGGGCGAGCCGCAGTTCTACCCCGAACTCCTCAAGGAGGGTGCGCGCGAGTTGCCCTACATGAGCCGGGTGTTCGACGCCCGCCTGCTGGACTACTACGCTTTCCGCCGCAACACCGCCGGCACCATAGAGTACGCCAACAAGCTGCTCACCGGCCTGCCGACGGACACCCGCTTCCTGCTCATGCTCGGGGAGGCGTACATGGACCAGGGGAACATGCCCGCGGCGTTGGATGCCTGGGAGCGCGTACTGGCTGCCGACCCCAGGAATTTCTATGCCCTGACGGCCATAGGCAACTATCTCTACCTCCAGGGCAGCGACCGGGCCTTCCCCTACCTCGAACGTGCCTACGCCGAGCACCCCACGCCTTTCGTGGCGCGGTTGATTGGCCGTTAACGCAGGATTTCGTATATTTGCACCCGTTATGGCAATAGAACTCAACAGCACCAACCCCACATGCATCATCCCGCTGGATGCGAGCGTCCTCACGGAGGATAATGAAATAGTGGTGAACCTGAGCTGGGACTCCCGCCCCAAGGGTATGTTCCGCCTGTTCAAGCGACATCTGGACCTCGACCTGGGGTGCTACTACAAGCTCACCAACGGCAAGCAGATGCTCATCGACGCGCTCCAGTTCTCCAAAGGCCGCGGCGGCCAGCGGGAGGAGTACTCACGTCAGGGTTGCTACACGGAGCCTCCATTCATATGGCACACCGGCGACGACCGCGGACGCACCGAGCATCCGGGTGAAAACCTGGTGATTAACCCCGTGGGGATTCCGATGATTCAGAAGATGGTCATCTACGGGTTCGTCTACGGCAGCGCGCCACGATGGAACGAGTCGGAGGCGTGCGTCAACGTCCTCATTCCCGGCGGTCCGACGGTGCGCATCCACCTGGACTCCAACGAGAGCGACCACAATTTCTGCGTGTTCGCCGACCTTGACTTCAGCACCCCCGGCCAGCTCACCATCACCCGCCTGGCCACATACCACCACGGCCACAAGGGCGTCGAGGACGCCTACCACTGGGGCTTCACCTACACCCCCGGCGTCAAAGACTGACCTACCTCCGGGGCGGTCAGAATTCGAGGCGGAAGCCGCGCTGCTTGAGCTGGTTGTATTTTTCGATGTTGAATTTGAACAGGGTTGCCTTGCGCCGCGGGGTGGGCCAGACGGTTTCGTCGAGCTGGGTGAGGATGTCCAGGTGGAGCATCTTCTTGGCGAAGTTGCGGCGGTCGAAATTGACGCCGAGGATGGCTTCGTAGAGATTCTGCAGCTCCTTGATGGTGAACTTTTCGGGGAGCAGGTCGTAGCCCACGGGGTGGAAATGGATGCGCTCGCGCAGGCGGCAGAGTGCGTCGCGCAGAATCAGGTCGTGGTCGAAGGCGAGCTGGGGAATCTTGTTGACGGGAAACCAGGCGGCCGCGGCGGCATCGTCGCCTCCCTTTACTTCTTCAATCTTGACCAGGGCGATGTAGGCGATGGTGATTACGCGCTCGCGGGGGTCGCGGTCAGGGGTGGAGTAGGTGTGGAATTGCTCCATATAGGCCGTGTCGAGCCCGGTTTCTTCCTTGAGTTCGCGGCGTGCGCCCTGCTCGGCGGATTCGTCGGGGTTGAGAAAGCCTCCCGGGAGCGCCCAGCGGCCCTTGAAGGGCTCGATGCCGCGCTCAATCAGGAGCACTTTGAGGTCGGTGCCGTCGAAGCCGAAGATTACGCAGTCGGTGGTCACGGCGGGGTGGGGGTATTTATAGCAATAGTTACCTTCCATAGCGAGAGGGAATTGAGCTGTTGAATTTTTCAATGACTTTGAGCATCGGCGCGGCGGTGCGCTCCTTGAAGGCGTCCATGATTTGGGCCGGAATTTCGCCGTAGTATGCCGCGGCGATGCCGCCAGCGATTGCGGCCATGGTGTCGGCGTCGCCACCCATTGCCACGCACAGGCGGATGGTGGATTCGTAGTCGTGGCCCTTGAGGAAGCAGATCATTGCTTCGGGCACGCTGCCCATGCAGCTGACGTCGAAGGTGTAGCCGGGCTGGATGGTTTCGTAGTCGCGGGATAGGTCGTAGCCGAAGTCGGCCTCGATGCGTGCCTTGATTTCCTCCTTGCTGTTGCCGCGGAGGGCGTAGAAAATGGCGGCGGCGGTGGCCTGCGCGCCCTTGATGCCCTCGGGGTGGTTGTGGGTGACGGCGGCGGAGGCTTCGGCGAGGTACATGGCCTCCTGACAGGTGCGTGCATAGGCTCCCACGGGGCTTACGCGCATGGCCGAGCCGTTGCCCCAGCTGTTGTAGGGGCCGGTGATGCGGCCCGCAAGCCAGCGGCGGTATGTGCCGCCGTAGCCGGCGCGGGGGTAGCGTTTGCCCCACGTCCGGAGCGACTCCTCGAAGGGGGTGTCGTTGAGCAGGGCCTCGGCGATGGCCGTGGTGCAGACGCTGTCGTCGGTGACGCGGCTCCGGGAGGTGAGCAGCGGGAAGTCGTAGTCCTTGGTGGAGTTGAACTCGTAGGACGAGCCGATGATGTCGCCGCTGACGGCTCCGGGAACCACAAGTTGTGCGCGTTCAATGATTTGTTCCAATGTTCTTTCCATAGTTGGTTTAAGGTTTAGGTTTTTGGGTTAAAGTTTAAGGTTTAATATTTAGGTTTAATGTTTAGGGGTTTAGGTTTTTGAGTCTGAGGTTTAGATTTGGGGTTGAGTTTCTACTTTGCAAAGGTATGGTAAAAGGTCGGGAAATGCAAATATCTTGGTGTAAAAATTACACCAAGAAGAAAAAATTGCGTGGAAGTCGCTAAAAGTCAAATGATTTCTTGGTTGTGTGCAAGTAATTGCGTATATTTGCCCAACAAAACACAACGACCATGGGCGAAGAACACATTTATAACGATTTCAGCGGTCCGGACGTAGATATCATCGACCGCGTCAAGCAAGTAATGCGCGTAATGAACATGAAGCAGGTGAACCTGGCCGAGAAGCTTGGGGTTGACCCGGCGACCGTGTCGCGAATCATGAAGCGCGTAATTCCCCCCAGCGAGGGGCTCATCAACAAGATGGTCATCAATCTGGGCCTGAGCAAAACGTGGCTCACGGAAGGGTACGGGAACATGTTCAGCAACCGCGGCATGGCCCTCGGCGGGCCTATCCGCCCCAACGGTGCGCCGGTGTACAACATCGACGTCACCGCCGGCTCGATGCCTCTGAGCCGGATGTTCACCGACGAGCGCGTCATCGGCTACGTGAACCTGCCCGGCATCAACCCCGAGCTCCCCATTGTGCGCGTCAGCGGCCAATCCATGGAGCCCAAAATCCATAACGGCTCCTATGTTGCCATCCGCCAGATGAACCCCGGAGGCAACATCGAGTGGGGGCAGATCTATGTGGTGGTGGTGCCCGACAACCGCTTCGTCAAGTACGTACGCCGCCATGAGGACCCCTCGAAGGTGATTCTCCACAGCGCCAACCCCAACTACGACGACATCGAAATCGACCGCGACCAAATCGAAGGCCTCTACCGCGTGGAAAACATCATCAACCACGACCTCGGCGCATAAAACTAATGGCTTTATCCTGAAAGCATAAACTATGGCGGAGGGTTAGTCCTTGGCGTTGGGCTTCAAGGGGCAAGCCCCTTGCACGGAGGACAAAAATGATGGCGATAAACTGATATGTCAGATTTTTATGTAAGTTTGTATTTAAAAACAAAACCTTATTATATTGGCAAAAATAACTGTTCAAAACACTCTAATTACGGTTCTTAACATCGAGGAGCAGGACTATATTTCTCTGACGGACATGGCTACTGCCAAAGCAGGAGACAGCAGGGCTGCGATGTTATCAAGAATTGGCTTAGAAACAGATATACCATTGAGTTTCTCGGCACATGGGAACTTATCCACAATCCTAATTTCAAAGTGGTCGAATTTGACCACTTTAGAATGAACGCGGGGTTGCCAACTTTCGTATTGAGTGCTTCGGAATGGATTGAGAGAACCGAAGCAATATGACTGGTAGTACAGAAAGGTCGTTACGGAGGGACTTATGCCCACAAGGACATCGCTTTTGAATTTGGATCGGCAATAAGTGTAGCGTTCAAACTCTATCTGATTGAGGAGTTCCAGCGGTTGAAAGCCGAGGAACAAAGGCTGATTGGGTGGTCCGCCAAACGTGAGTTATCGAAAATCAACTACCGCATACACACAGATGCCATCAAGCAGAACCTAATTCCGAAAGAAGTCACTAAAGCACAGGCGAGTATCATTTATGCCAATGAAGCCGATGTGTTGAATGTTGCTATGTTCGGGTTGACTGCAAAACAATGGCGTGAGGCAAATCCGGAGTTGAAAGGCAATATCCGCGACTATGCCTCTGTCAACGAACTTATCTGCCTCTCAAACATGGAAAGCCTCAATGCAGTATTCATAGAGCAGGGGTTAGCACAGTCAGAGCGCCTTGTCAAACTCAACCAAATCGCAATACATCAGATGAGCGTATTGGAGAATGGGAATAACAATAGAAAGTTATTGACATAAAACCTTCGCTTCTTTGGGGAGTGTTGGCACCGGTTTTGTGGGGATTTACTGATTTGTGGGGGAAAAGAAACATCCATAACTTGCTGCTTTGTCAGCGAAGTTATGGACGAGATGACGGTGGGGAAAAGACGTGGTTATCAGCTATCGTAAATCCTTGATTTATTCATGGGTCAACGACTTTGCACGAAGGACAAAAATTATGGCTGCGTTTTGACACCCCCCCCAGTGCGGGGACATGCTCCCGCACTGGCGGCAAAATTTCTTCGGAGGTGAGCCAATGGACGGGCCGGGGTGAGTTAAGTGGAACTGTCAGAAGGCGTTGTAGTGGATTTTTGAGGGTGTCCACTTGTCTTTGGGGGTGGCGGGGGCGGCTGGGTAGCCGAAGGCCATGACGTTGAGGGGGGTGAGGGTGTCGGGGATGTTGAGGATGGCGCGCAGGCGGGCTTCGCGGTCCTTGAGGGGATAGATTCCGCACCATACGCCGCCGACGCCGAGGGAGTGGGCTGCCAGGAGCATGTTCTCGGAGGCGGCGGAGCAGTCCTCAACCCAGAATCCGCCTTCGGGGATGTCGCCCTGGAAGAGGTTGGCCATGTCGCCGCAGACCACTACGGCGAAGCTGCAGTGCTCCACCATCTTGGTGTACTCGAAGGCGGCCGTGATTGAGTCCTTGAGGGCTTGGTCGGTGACCACGACGAACTGCCAGGGCTGCTGATTGGCGGCCGTGGGGGCGGCCATGGCGGCGCGGAGGATTTTGGTGATGGTGGCGGTGTCGACGGGTGTGTCGGTGTAGCTCCGGATGCTGGTGCGGGTCATGATGCACTCGAGGGCGGCGTTGGTGTCGGCGGAGGCTTCCGCTTTGCTGTCGGAACCGGCGGCCAGTCGGAGCGACACGGCTACCAGGCCGATGGCCAGCAGGAGGATAATCCAGTGGTAACTTTTCATATTTCAGGGGTTTATGCTTGTTTGAGGATGGAGCCCGTGGGACATACGAAGCGGCAGAACGGGCGGTTGATAAAGAGTGAGAGCACCACGAAGAGGGCTCCGACGGCGATGATTATCCACGAAGCGGATTCGACGATGAAGGCGGTGAAGACCTCGTAGTCGACCCACTCGGTGGCCCAGCCGATGTAGAGGAGGCTCAGCAGGGCGACCCATAGGGCCTGGCGGAAGGTGTCGAGGGCCTTGATGAGCTTGGGCGAGAGCTTCCACTTGCGCGTGCACACGCGCCCGGCAAGTTCCTGGAGGGAGCCGAAGGGGCAGATCCATGTGCAGTAGTAGTTCGGCTTTTTGAAGAGCGGGTAAATGAGGCCGACGATGAGCAGCATGAGGGTTATGATGAAGCTCAGGGTCATGCGCGGGGCGCCGGAGAAGAAGTTGAGCATCATGGCGTAGTCGATGAACGTACCGGCCCAGAATCCGAGTACGGCTACGTTAAGGAGTTGCTGCACAAGGCGGTAGGTCGGATTTTTGAAGAAGAGGGGAAGGATTGCGCCTGCGAGGATTACTATGAGGGCCGCGATGGCAGCGGCGGAAACGCCCCCGGAAGCGGCGACCTTGGCTCCTTCGGCGTAGGCGGCTCCGGCGCGGACGTTGGCGATGAAGGCGTTGGAGGAGTAGGTTGCGCCGGTAACGGCGTCGACCTTCATCGTTTCGGCTTCGCTGAGGGTTTTGCCGTCGAAGGCGTGGGTGAGGCCGCGCTTTTCAAGACGGCTGAAGAATTTGGGGCTTTCGGAGTTGGGGAGGGCGACGACGGAGTCGATGCGGCCTTCGGTGACGTAGATTTCCACCGGAACCGGGCCCGCATAGCCGGCTATGTTTTTGCCCAGCTCGGAGGTGTTGATGATTTCGCGGTTGCCGGAGCGGACAATGGTGGTGACGCCTGCGGAGGCTGTTCCGGAGGTCGGTTTTTCGGCTTCCGGCCAAAGAGGGAGCCGTGGCGCACCAGGGCCAGGGAGGCGAGTATGCAGAAAACGGCGACGAAGGCCACGATGCGGCCTGCCACCGGATTAGTTTTGGGTTTAGCGGGTGTCATGATAATTTTGGGCGGAATTTGTTCTATTTCAAAACAAACAACAGGGCCGAAAAAGTTCAGGTGAGGAAAGGCAAAAGTTGGGTGAAAAATGGCATGTGCCCCCAAGGAGCAAGCTCCTTGCACACTGACAAAATTAATGAGCTGTGGTAATTTATGTTAGGGGGTGGGGGTTGTAAGGAGCTGAGAATCAGCGTCGCTAACTTTTTGCATGTTTTTGAGTTCGGGTATGAAGATTGCGGGTGTTGCAATTACTTCTTGCTCAGGGCCTTGGTGCGGTCGAGGAGAATTTCGTCCATGTGGTCCCTGGCCCATTGGATGAGCTGGTTGATGATGGGGAAGAGAGAGTGTGCGCGGGCGGTGAGGCGATACTCCACCCGCGGAGGCACTTCGGCGAAGACCCACGAAGCCGTCGGTTTCGAGGGTGCGCAACGTCAGCACCAGCATACGCTCGGAGATGTCGGTCAGTTCGGCCGTGAGGTCCTTGAATCGGAGGGATTCGTGGCCGTTGAGGGTGTAGAGCACCAGCAGCGTCCATTTGTCGCTGATGCGGTTGAGGATATTGCGGATTGGGCAGTCGGGGTAGAGCTCGTTCTTGTTGAAATGGCTGTCCATAGTTTGATGATTTTCAGCTTTATGCTACAAAGTTAAGAAATAAAATTTGCCCCCGCAAGAGGGTAAAAACGGCGTCGTTAAACATTGTTAACGCTTCCTGCCGGGGTGTGTCATCATGGATTTGATAAACACCAATACTAACAAAAAGGTAAGACGCCTAACAACGATGTGAGCGAGCTATAAATTTGAACTTTTTGGCTAATTTATAGGTAATTAGAGTATAAACTCAAATAAAATACCTAAAAGATATGGACACCAGAAAAGTAGCATTAATCGGCGCGAGCGGCTTCGTAGGCTCCGCTATTCTGAACGAACTCCTCTCCCGCGGCTATGAAGTAGAGGCTCTTGTGCACGACCCCTCCAAGATGAAGGTCCAGAGCCCGGCCGTGACCGTGAAGAAGGTCGACGTGGCCGACGAAAAGGCCCTTGAGGCCGACCTCCGCGGCTATGAGAGCGTAATCAGCGCCTATAATCCCGGATGGGCCAACCCCAACATCTATGAAGAAACCCTGGCCAACTACCCCAAGATTGTAGAGGCCGCCAAGGCAGCCGGCGTGAAGCGTCTGCTCATCGTGGGTGGAGCCGGCACGCTGTTCGTCAAGCCGGGTGTGCGCCTGATCGACACCGGCACGCTGCCCGAGGCCTGGGTGCCCGGGGTGAAGTCGCTCGGCGAATTCTACCTCAACACCCTGATGAACGAAAGCGACATCGACTGGATTTTCTTCTCGCCCGCCGGTAACTTAGGCGACATGGGCGCCAAGGGTCCCGGCAAGCGTACCGGTGTGTACCGTCTGGGCAAGGACGACATGATTTTCGACAAGGACGGCAACAGCTTCATCTCCGTGGAGGACTACGCCAAGGCCATGGTGGACGAGCTGGCTGAACCCGCTCATCACAAAGAACGTTTCACCATCGGCTATTAAGCCCCTTAAAGCCTTGAAATATAAATCCGAGAAAACTATGGACGAGAAACTGCTGACAGTGTTCCACAAGAACAAAGAAGTGGCCTTTGCGACCGTCGCCGACGGCAAGCCGCACGTGCGCATCTTCCAAATCATGAAGATAGACGCCGAAAGCAATTCGATTTATTTCGCAACGTCGCCCAAGAAGGAGGTTTACGCCCAGATGCAGACCAACCCCTATGTTGCAATCCTTGACCTGAAGGGGGCGGAATTTGCGCGCATCAACGGCACAGTTGATTTTGATATTCCCGACGAGGTGCAGCGCGAAATCTTCGAAACCAACCCGGTGCTCCCCCACCTGTACAAGACGTACAAGGACCTGGTGTACCTGCGGCTGCCGGCTGAAAGCGCCGACTACTTCGACCTGCGGACCACTCCGCCAACCCTGATCCACTATGACTTCTGAAAAAGAAAAGCTGGACACGCTGCTCAGGGCGCTCCTTCGGGAACGCCCTGAGTACGGGCGTGTCATCATCCCTGACTCGATTGATGACAAGCGGGCGCTGCTGCGGGCGCTGATGAATGTGCGCATGCCCGCCCGGCTGCCTCAGGAGTTGCTGACCCTCCAGGACGAGGAGCTCCAGGAGCAGAGGAAGGAGAAGGGCGTAGCTGCGCGACGCTACGAGGCGCCGCGGGGTTACTGCTGCTGGCGGGGGTAGAGGGTGATGGTTTGGGTGTGGTTGGTTGATTGAGGGGTTAAGGTGATTCTGACGGGTCGGAAGCCCGGAGAATAGAAGATGAGGATAATTTCTTCGTCGGGATTCTGAGGGTTCTCGTTGAGATTTTGTAAATCCGGCCAATAAAACCGCTGTGAGCTGTAGCGAAGAGTGCCTTTCGGATTGGTCAGAAAGATTGGCGGCCGGTGCTCATATACCCTATAAGTGTACGGACAGCTGTTTTTGATTTGTTGACCGGATTGGTCGACGAAGAAGAATTCTACATACGGCTCTTTGTCTTGCTCAGGTTTCCGGAATGGTAAGATTTCCCAATATAAATCGGCAAATTTGAGAGGGATTCGGAGAAATTCTTCGGGGTCGGCTACGGCAAGGGATTGCTCCTCATAGTTAACGTAATAGAACACCAAAGAGTCGCCGACCTGAGCCGGTATTTCGAAATTGCCGTCAATGTCCGTATAGGTTCCTATGCCGGATTTTAAGTTGTTTACTGCCACACCCGGCAGGGGGAATCTGTCATTATTATCGGGCACGGTATCCACGCCGACAACGACTCCCCTCACCGTTGGGGTTTGAGCCGGAGCGGTGAGGGACAGGAGGACGAGTGCCAGGGCTGTCAGGAATCGGCAGCGGGTCATTGCCAGGGGGTTCGGGGGGAGTGGTCGAGGAGTTTGGAGAGGTCGACGCGGGTGAACCAGATGCGGAGGCCTCCGCCGGCGTTGGCTTCTTCGGTGAGTACGCCGAGGGTGTTGGGGTCGATGAGGGTCATGGCGGAGTATGCGGCTGTGACGTTGTCGGGAGTGAGCTGCATTATTTTGGTCCATGAGTGGCCCTGGTCTTCGGAAATGAAGAGTGAGATGCGGTGGCGCTTGTCGGCGGAGTCGTTGATGCTGTGGAGGAGGCGTCCGTCGGGGAGGGTGATGATGTCGCCGTTGCATGCGGGGTCGGGGAGTGATTGGCTGATTTCAGATGGGGCCCATGTGTGGCCTCCGTCGGTGCTGCGGGCGAATTTTCGGTTGCCGCGTCGGCGGTTGCGTATGCTCATGAGGAGTGTTCCGTCGGCGGTGGTGATGAGTTTGCTTTCGTCGGCGTCCTGGTCGACGGCTGCGGGCATTGATTCCCAGGTGTATCCGCCGTCGGTGCTACGGACGGCGTAGATGCGCATGGGGCCGTATTTTTTCTCTTTGTCGTGGCGTGTTACCAGGGCGAACCACATTGTTCCGTCGGGTGCGGTGTGCATGCCGCCGGATGTTGCGAATACGGTGATTCCGTGGACGGGGGCGGAGCCTTCGTTCTGGCTGAAGATGCCGGGTGTTACGTCGGCGGGAGTTGACCAGGTGCGCCCGCCGTCGGAGCTGCGGGACACATATATATAACCATGCTTTCCGTCCTGGGCCGTCCAGAGCCCTTCGCCGTGGGTGAAGATGCAGACGAGGTCGCCTGAAGCGGGGTCGTAGCCGAGGGCGGGGTCGCCGTAGCCTCCTCCGTCGTCATGAATGGCGACGGGCACGGCTTCGGACCATGTGAAGCCGCCGTCGGTGGAGGTGCGGCAAACGACGTCGATGGGGCCGGGGAGGTCGGCGTTGCTTTCGAGGCGACGGTCGGCGACGGCGGCGATGGTGCCGTCGGGGAGGGTTGCGATTGCGGGTATACGGTAGAACTTGGATATGCTGTCGGGGCCTGCGTAGAGGAGGTTGCGTGTGACCACGGCGGGGTGGTGCCGTCCGGGCATACGCTTGGGAGCGGACTGGGCTTGGGCGGCGGGAGCGAGTGTTAGCAGGGCAGTGAGGGCGAGTGTGCGCAGGGTGGTTTTGAGCATGGTATTGGTGGGGTTAGGGTTTGCACCACAAATATAATCATTAATGCACAAAGCGCAATGCCCCCGCCCAACTTTTTTTCAATTCATAATTCTTTGCAAGGCAAAGCGCCTGAAGGCGATGACTTGCTTTGCAAGCGCTTCCTATCATAGATTATTGCACACGGAGGAAAGGAGTCACGGAGATTGTTTAAGAATTTGGGGAGGCGTCGAAGAGCGATTTCTTCACTTTATCTCCATTTTTGGGTGAGATAAAGTGTAGAAATTAAACAATAAATCCGAATGTTTTGAGTAATTTTGCGGGAGGCAGGCAATTGCTTGGCCCGATATATCATCGAACCGATAAATTACCTTTGGCATAAAATATGGATGAACTTGAAGATTTAGGGACTTACGACGGCGACACCGTCCACGATATGTATGTAGATGCCGACTACCAAATCAACACCGGCGAAGATATTGACACCTTTTTCGATACCTTTGACGACTAATCGAAGGGCTATTGAAAAAAACTGTTCCATGGAACAAAGATTTTCAATGGTGTGAGGGGATTATAGCGTATTGGAGGGGAGGTCTCCCGACCTCCCGATTTAGCGAAAAGGGAGAAGTGGAAGTCTCCCCTCCAAGCCTGGATGCTCTTTGTGGCGAGGGGGAGCTCGCCACCTCCATAGGTTGACTGATTGTGATGGGGAGGTGCAGAAAAAATTTGGGTGGTAAGGATTTTTTCTGTAACTTTGTGTGCGACCATGTTTTTGCGAAAATAATACCTAAAATCTCATATACCACTACCATGAACAAGCCCTACGGGAAAGCCCTAATGTGGACGGCGGCGACAGCTGCGGCCGTCACCGGCGCATCGCTCGGCACGAGCTCATGCCAGAAAGCCAAGGCAGCAGATGCGGAGCAGAAGCCGCTGAACATAGTTTACATCATGACGGACGACCACACGGCGCAGATGATGAGCTGCTACGACACTCGCTTCATCGAGACGCCGAACCTGGACCGCATCGCCGCCGACGGCGTGCGGTTCACCAACAGTTTCGTAGCCAATTCGCTTTCGGGGCCCTCGCGCGCATGTATGCTCACGGGCAAGCACAGCCACAAGAACGGCTTCACGGACAACACGACCTGCGTGTTCGACGGCGACCAGCCCACCTTCCCGAAGTACCTCCAGCGCGCCGGCTACCAGACGGCTATCTTCGGCAAGTGGCACCTTGAGAGTCTGCCTCAGGGCTTCGACCGCTGGGAAATCGTGCCTGAGCAGGGCGACTATTATAATCCTGACTTTATCTACGAAAACGGCGACACGGTGCAGGTTCACGGCTATCTGACTGACCTGGTGACCGACAAGAGCCTGAACTGGCTCGAGAACGAGCGCGACCCGGAGAAGCCTTTCTGCCTGCTGATCCACCACAAGGCCATCCACCGCAACTGGCTGGCCGACACGGCGCACCTGGGCCTGTACGAGGACACGGTGTTCGAGCTACCGGAGAATTTCTACGATGACTATGAGGGCCGCGTGGCTGCCGGTGCGCAGGAAATGAGCATCAGCAAGGACATGGACCTCATCTACGACCTGAAGATGGACCGCCCCGACAAGGACAGCCGCCTGAAGGCCCGCTACCACAGCTACATCGACCGTATGGACAGCGCCCAGCGTGCCACCTACGATGCTTTCTATCAGCCAATTATCGACGAATTCTATGCCTCCAACCTCTCGGGCAAGGAGCTGGACGAGTGGAAGTACCAGCGCTATATGCGCGACTACGCCAAGGTAGTTAAGAGTCTCGACGAGAACGTGGGCCGCGTGCTGGACTACCTCGACGAGAAGGGTCTGCTGGACAATACGCTGGTGGTCTACACCTCCGACCAGGGCTTCTACATGGGCGAACACGGGTGGTTCGACAAGCGCTTCATGTACGAGGAATCGTTCCGCACGCCTCTGATCATGCACCTGCCCAAGGGCTTCGAGCGCCGCGGCGACATCCATCAGATGGTTCAGAACATCGACTACGGCCCCACGTTCCTGGAACTGGCGGGCGTGACGGAGCCCAACGACATGCAGGGCGTGTCGCTGGTGCCGCTGCTGAAGGGTGAGAATCCCGAGGATTGGCGCGATGCGCTCTACTACCACTTCTACGAGTACCCGGCTGAGCATGCCGTGAAGCGTCACTATGGTGTGCGCGACGGCAAGCATAAGCTCATCCACTTCTACAACGACATCGACGAGTGGGAACTCTACGACCTGGAGGCCGACCCCAAGGAGATGCACAACATCTACGGGGCCGCGGGCACCGACAGCATCACGGGCGTGATGATGAGCAAGCTCAAGGACCTGCAGGAACAATACGACGACCCCATCCGCTTCACCTATCCCATAAAATGAGAAATCTACTCCACACCCTGATATTTGCGGCGGCGCTGACCCTGGCGCCGGCCGCATTTGCCGACCATGCCCCGGTGGTGCCGCAGCCGGCATCGTACACCGCGGGCGACGGCAGCTATACTCTGGGGGTCAATCCGACCGTAGCGGCGGCCGACAAGGCCTCGGGCAAAGCCGCGGCATCGGCCGTGACCTACCTCAAGCGCGCCGGCCTGGATGCGCGCAAGACCTCCGGGAAGGCCGACGTGCGCGTAAAGATCGACCCCTCTCTCGGGGCTGAACACTATACACTGACGGCATCGCCCGAAGGCATCGACATCTCCGCCGGCGACGAGGCCGCGCTGATGTACGCCGCCTCCACGCTGGCCCAGCTGGCGCGCGCCGGCGAAGGGTCGGTGGTGGCGTGCACCATCGACGATTACCCCCGCTTCGGCTACCGCGGCCTGATGCTGGACGTGGTGCGCTGCTACATCAAGCCGGAGGAAATCAAGAAATTCATCGACGTGGCCGCCGACCTGAAGCTCAACAACGTGCACCTGCACCTGACCGACGACAACGGCTGGCGCCTGGAAATCAAGAAGTACCCCAAGCTGACGGAAGTGGGCGCCTGGCGTGTGGCCCGTGAGGACCTGTTCCCCGGGCGCCGCAACGCGCGCTCGGCCGATGAGCCCACCACCGAGGGCGGCTTCTACACGCAGAAGGAGATGCGCGACATCGTCAAATACGCCGCCGAGCGCAACATCAACATCGTGCCTGAAATCGAGATGCCCGCCCACGCCGCGGCCGCCATTGCATCCTACCCCGAGCTGGCGTGCCCCGTGGTGGACAAGTTCGTGGGCGTGTTCCCCGGCATCGGCGGAAAGGACGCGTCGATTATCCTCTGCGCCGGCAACGAGAACACCTACACCTTCCTGCAGGACGTCCTGGACGAGGTGATGGACATCTTCCCCTCGAAAACCATCCACCTGGGCGGCGACGAGGCCAATAAGTCCGTGTGGGAGAAGTGCCCTCTCTGTAACGACAAAATCGAAAAAGAGCATCTGCACAACCACGAGGAGCTGCAGGCCTACCTGATGGACCGCATCAACCACTACGTCCGCTCCAAGGGGCGCACGGCCATGGGCTGGGACGAGGTGACCTACGGCGACCCCAAGGAGGATATGATTATTTACGGCTGGCAGGGCGACGGCGGTGTGGCCGTGCGCGATTCGCGCAAGAGCGGGCGCAAGTTCATCATGACCCCGGCAAAGTCGACCTATCTCATCCGTTATCAGGGGCCACAGTGGTTCGAGCCGTTCACCTACTTCGGCAACATAACCCTCAAGAATGCCTACGAATTCGAACCCGTGGGTGCTGACTGGGACGACGCGCTGAAGTCGAACCTGCTGGGCATCCAGGGGTCGCTCTGGAGCGAGTTCTGCAAGACGCCGGAGGACATGCAGTACCAGGTTTTTCCGCGCCTGATAGGCATCGCCGACGCCGCGTGGCGCCCGGAGGGGAGTGCCGACTGGGAGGCCTTCCTGCCTGCGCTGGACCAATATACCGACATCCTTGACGAGCGCGGAGTGACTTACGCCCGCTCGATGTATAACCTCGACCACAAGGTCACCGGCAAGGACGGCGCGCTGGAGGTGAGCATCACCAACATCCGCCCCGACATGGAGGTGCGTTACAGCCTGAACGACAGCACTTTCGGGGCCATGATGCCCGAGGTGCTGACCATCACCGAACCTACGACCATCTATGCCGCGACCTTCGCCGACGGCAAGCAGATGGGCCGTACGCTGGCCCTGCCGCTGAACTTCAACAAGGCCACGGGCGCGAAGGTCATCGCCCCCGACTGCCGCAACGGCCTGGCCTATACCCTCACCAACGGCCTGCGCGGCAGCAACCGCAACTCCGACTTCGAGTGGGCCGGCTGGCACAACGCGCCGGCGGAGTTCACAGTGGACCTCGGCTCCGTGCAGCCAATCAGCGACATCTCCCTCGGGGCGCTGGTGGCAGCCGACATCTGCGTGGCCGCGCCTAAACACATATATGTATATACGAGCGAAAACGGCAACGCCTTCACCCTGCAGAAGGAAATCGAGCTGCCGGACGACACCGTGTTCCACGACAAGGCCGAGATTCTGAACATCGACTGCGGCGGGTTCAACACCGACGCGCGATATGTGAAGTTCGTGGCCGTGAACCCCGGCTGCATCCCCGACGGCAAGCCCCGCGAGGGCGCCCCTACGTGGATGTACTTCGACGAGGTGGTGGTTCGTTGAGATTAGGAGATGAGGAGATTATAAGATTATAGGATTATGAGATGATAAGATGATAAGATTATAAGATTATAAGATTAGCCTCCGGCAACTCAGTTGAATCCCGAAGCCTACATAAATCCGGTCTTCGGAGGACTCTGAGGAATTAAATACAATGCAAATCTATTAAACCATGAAAAAATATATTTTAGGCCTGATGGCGGTATGCGCGCTGGCAGCATCGGCGGAGCAACTCCCGGAATGGCAACAAATTACGGCTTTCCGCCAGGGGCAAATCGACTCCCACGCCCTGGTGGTTCCCTACGCATCGGGTGCCGACGCTGTGGCCAACATCGCCGACCAGCGTTTCGACCTGTCGCCGTGGTACATGAGCCTTAACGGCACATGGGATTTCAAGTGGTCGCCCTCGCCCAAGGACCGTCCTGTCGATTTCTACAAGCCCGACGCATCGCTCAAGGGCTGGGACAAGATTCAGGTGCCGGGCAACTGGCAGGCGCAGGGCTTCGGCACGAAGGTGTACGTCAACGAGCGCTATGAGTTCGACGGCAAATACTATGATTTCAAGAAAAATCCGCCCTTGGTGCCCGTGGACAGCAACGAGGTGGGCTGCTACCGCAAGGAATTCCGCATCCCCGCCGACTGGAAGGAC
Organism: uncultured Bacteroides sp.; assembly: GCA_964397235.1. Taxonomy (GTDB): domain Bacteria; phylum Bacteroidota; class Bacteroidia; order Bacteroidales; family Muribaculaceae; genus CAG-873. Next base: position 40,159 of record CAYNHP010000011.1, read on the forward strand.
CGCCGCACGGTGCTCTGCCTCGAAGGAGCCGCTTCCTTCTATTATATATGGGTCAACGGCAAGCTGCTGGGGTATAATCAGGACTCCAAGACGGCGGCTGAGTGGGATATCACCGAGTATATCGACCCGGCGGGTGAAAATACGCTGGCTATAGAGATGTACCGCTGGTCGGCCGGCTCGTATCTGGAGTGCCAGGACATGTGGCGTCTGAGCGGCATTGAGCGCGATGTGTACCTCTACAGCACGCCCAAGACCTATGTTGCTGATTATGTGGTTACTTCGCCGCTTGACACTGTCCGCTACCGCGACGGCCTTTTCGGCCTGGAGATAGACCTGGACGGCAAGAAGGCGCGGGGCACCATCGACTACAAGCTCTATGCTCCCGACGGGAGCGTGGCCCTCAGCGGGCAGGCTCCGCTGGCGTCGGAGGTTGACTTCGACGGGCAGGTGAAGGACGCGCTGGCCTGGAGCGCCGAGCACCCCAACCTTTACACCCTGGTGATGGAGCTGCGCACCGCCGACGGCAAGGTGTTCGAAACGCTGGGCTGCAACGTGGGTTTCCGCACATCGGAAATCAAGAACGGGCAGTACTGCCTCAACGGCAAACCCATCCTCATCAAGGGCGTTAACCGCCACGCTTTCACGCAGATGGGCCACTATGTGGACGAAGCCACGATGCTCAAGGACATCGAGCTGATGAAGCGCAACAACATCAACACCGTGCGCAACAGCCACTACCCGATGGAGCGCCGGTGGTACCACCTGGCCGACAAACACGGCCTCTACGTTATCGACGAAGCCAATGTGGAATCGCACGGCATGGGCTATAAGGAACTCTCGCTGGCACCGAAAATCGAGTGGCTGCCCGCGATTATGGACCGCACCCAGCGCATGTACCACAAGAGCAAGAACCACCCCTCCGTTACATTCTATTCGCTTGGAAATGAGAGCGGTAACGGCGTAAACTTCGAGGAGACCTATAAGTGGATGAAGTCGGTTGAGCAGAACCGCCCCATCCAGTACGAGCGCGCCTTTGAGGACTATAACACCGATGTGTTCGCCTTCATGTACCGCCCCATCGACTATATCCTGAACTATGTCCACAAAGAGGACATCTACCGCCCCTACATCCTCTGCGAGTATGCCCACGCAATGGGCAACAGTGTCGGCGGGTTGAAGGACTATATGGAAGTGTTTGAAACCGAGCCACTTGCACAGGGTGGTTGCATATGGGACTGGGTGGATCAGTCGTTCATCGAGCATACTCCCGACGGCACCATGTGGCTGGCCTATGGCGGCGATTACGGCCCCGAGGGAATCCCGTCGGACGGCTCGTTTGTGTGCAACGGCCTGGTGAACTCCGACCGCACCCCGCACCCGCACCTGAACGAGGTGAAGGGCGTGTACCGCAACATCAAGAGTAAACTTATTGCCACTGAGCCTCTTACGCTCGAAGTGCATAACTGGTACTTCTTCACCGACCTGAGCGACTTCGACATGAACTGGGAAGTGGTCAATGGCGCCGGAGAAGTTGTTGCCAAGGGCGTGAAGAAGGTTAATTGCGCACCCGGTTCGACGGCAACGGTGACCTTCGATGTGCCTGCCCTGAGCGGCGAGAACTTCCTGAATGTGGACTGGACGCCGGTGGCATCCACGGAGATGGTGCCCGCGGGTTACGCGCTGGCACGTGAGCAGTTCGTCATCGGCGAGCCCGCCATGGGTAACACTGCCCGCCCGCTGGCACTTAAAGGTCGCAACGGCACCTACAGCGGAGGGGACGTCACCTTCAGCGTCGACCCGACCACCGGCGCCATTACGTCCATCATTTCGGACGGCACCGAGCTGCTGGCCGAGCCCATGACCCTGAGCCTCTTCCGCCCGCTGACCGAGAACGACGCCCACCGCAACGGCTCCGGCAAGTACTGGCTGGCCTCGGGCCTGGACAAGGTGACGCAGAGCGTGAAGAGTATCCGCCTGAAAAACAATGTGTTGAACGTGGACATGACTCTCACCGGCCGCGAGGGTAACTTCCTGGGCACCGCCACCATGGCGCTGTCCGTCCGTCCCGACCGGGTTCTGGCCGTTGAGGGTACTTTACGCCCCGACACCGCCGCTATCACTTCGCTGCCTCGCATCGGCCTGACCTTCCGCATGCCCGCCGACCTGGCCCGCAGCGTGTCGCTGTTCGGGCGTGAGGGCGAAACCTACGTCGACCGAGACTCCTATGGCCGTATCGGGAATTTCACCACCACGCCGGCCAAGGACTTCCACAAATATGTAGTGCCTCAAAGCACCGGCAACCACACCGAGGTGCGCGACGTGACCTTCAACGACGGCATCCTGTCCGTGACCTCCGACCGCCCCTTCCAATTCAGCGCCGTGCCTTACTCGGACCAGAACATCCAGGCCGCCAAACACATAAAGGACCTGAAGGCCGACGGTATGGTGACCGTTCACCTGGACGCTGAGCAGACCGGCGTCGGCACCGCCACCTGCGGCCCCGACGTGCTGCCCAAGTACCGCGTGCCGGTGGAGGATACCAACTTCGCGTTTTACTTTAAAGTGAAATAACCTTTAGGAATTGTCAATTTGACAACTGACAAATTGACAATTCCTTTACTCCACGCCCATGAATCGGACCCTGATATGCGCCATGCTTGTTGCTGCGGCAATGGGCATGGGCGCTTGCCATAAGGCAACCCGCTACGAAAAGACGCTCGAATTCCCCGCCGGAGCGACTCCGGAGGAGAAGGTGGCCATGGCCGCCAACCTTGTCCCGTCGCAGAAACAGCTTGACTGGCAGGCTCTTGAGATGACCGCCTTCCTGCACTTCGGCGTGAACACGTTCACCGACCGGGAGTGGGGCGACGGCTCGGAGGACCCCGCCATCTTCGACCCCTCCGACCTCGACGCCGAGCAGTGGGTGAGGACGCTCAAGGAGGCGGGCTTCGGCCTGGTGATACTCACTGCCAAGCATCACGACGGCTTCTGCCTGTGGCCCACGGCGACCACGGAGCACTCGGTGGCATCGTCGCCCTGGCGTGAGGGTCGCGGCGACGTTATGGCCGACCTGCGTGCGGCCTGCGACAAATATGGCATGAAGCTAGGCGTGTACCTCTCGCCGTGGGACCGCAATGCGGCCTGCTACGGCGACTCCCCGGCCTACAACGATATGTTCGTGGCCCAGCTCACTGAGCTGCTCACCAACTACGGCAAAATCGACGAGGTGTGGTTCGACGGCGCCTGCGGCGAGGGGCCGAACGGCAAGAAGCAGGAGTACGACTGGACCCGATTCAAGGACGTTATCGCCGGGTGGCAGCCTGACGCCGTGGTTGCCATCATGGGCGACGACGTGCGCTGGGTGGGTAACGAAAAAGGCCAGGGACGTACCACCGAGTGGGCCGCTACAGCCCTCACGCCCGGCATCTACGAGGGCTCCACGGAGGCCAACGAGGCGCTGGGACTCTTCGCCAAGGCACCCGACCTCGGTAGCCGCGAGCTCGTGGCCAGGGCCGACCGCCTGTACTGGTGGCCCTCGGAGGTGGACGTGTCCATTCGGCCGGGGTGGTTCTATCATGACCGGGAGCAACCCAAATCGCTGCGGCAGCTGGCCGAAATTTACCTCACGTCTGTTGGCCGCAACTCGGTGTTGCTGCTGAACGTGCCGCCGGACCACCGCGGGCTCATCGCCGATGCCGACGTGGCCCGTCTTGGCGAACTGCGGGCGTGGCTGGACGCGAATTTCGCCGACAACTGCGCCAGGGAGCCCGAGGGCCTGCAGGTGGCGGTGCGCCGGGGCGAGGCAGTCAACACCGTGGTCCTTGGCGAGGATATTTCCAAGGGCCAGCATGTGGAGAGCTTCATAGTGGAAGGGCTTGTGGACGGAGTCTGGACGCCGCTCACCGAGGGCACGACCATCGGCTACAAGCGTATCCTGACCTTCCCCGAAGTACACCCCGAGGCATTGCGGTTGAATATAACATCCTGCCGCACAGAACCTTATATCCGGCTCTTCGATGCATACAACATCGAACTGCCCACTGAGGTGAACGTGGAGCTGCCCGGGTACAGCGCGGTGGACACCGCCGGCTGGAGGGTTGTCGACGCTACCGGCGACGGAGCCGAAGTCATCTTCGACGGCTCAGAGGCCACGGCGTGGACCTCGGCCAAGGGGCCGGGCGAGAAGAGCGTCACGGTGGATATGGGCGCGGTGGTGCCCGTGGCCGGTTTCCGCTACCGACTTATGCCCGGCGACGACCTTGCCGGGACCGTCTACCGCTACCGCCTCGAATTCAGCACCGACGGCATCAACTGGGCCGTGGCGCCTACCCCGGGCGAGTTCAGCAACATCATGCACAACCCGCTGCCACAAAGCGTTTACTTCAACGCACCGGCCGCCGCTCGATTCTTCCGCTTCACCGCCACCGACGAAATCGAAGGCCGCGACTTTGTGACCATCGGCGAACTCGAAATGCTCCGGTAGTCGGTTTCAAGAGATTAGGGATTAAGAGATTAGGG
>CAYNHP010000012.1:0-41886 GCA_964397235.1 uncultured Bacteroides sp.
GAATTATGCATTAAGAATTACCTTGCCGGTTGTCAAGCGCGTCGAGGAGACCTGTGAGCCGCGCACGGACCTGCTGCAGGCGTTCGATGACGCGGTGAGTCTGGCTGATGGCGTGGCGATTCTTACGCAGGTGCTCCCGGGCGCCCTCGATTGTCAGCTGCTTGTCCTTGATCAGAAACTTGATTACCCGCAGCAGCTCAATGTCGGTTGGTGTGTACAGACGTGCACGGCCATTGTTACGCTTTGGGCGCAGTTCGGAGAATTCGGATTCCCAGAAACGTAGCGTCGAAGCGGGGAGTTCCAGAAGTTCGGCCACGTCGCTTATCTTGTAGTATCGTTTGTTAAGTTCTTCCATATCAGTCCATAACGTGGCCTGCATTTTCGGCAAGGCGAATAATCTCGTCGTACTGTGAGGGTGATATATCGTAGAAATAATAATTGACCGGGTTTTGGGGTGCACCTTTGAAACGCACCTCGTAGTGGAGGTGCGGACCGGTGGATTTGCCCGTGTTGCCCACAAGTCCGATAAGGTCGCCGCGATGGACTGTCTGCCCTGGGGCTACATTGATTTTGGACAGGTGCGCGTAGCGTGTAGTATAATTGTAGCCGTGGTTGAGTTCAACCATGTTGCCGTATGCCCCCTGCCAGGAGGCGGTGGTCACCTTGCCGTCGGCAGTGGCATAAACCGGGGTACCTACCGGAGCGGAGAAGTCCATGCCTTCGTGGAACTTTAGTGTACCGTACACCGGGTCGCGGCGCACTCCATATCCAGAAGCCATGGTGCGCAGGTATTTCTCGGGCACGGGCTGGATGGCCGGTGTGTGTGCAAGGCGGTCCTTTTGGTTGCCGCTCTCCGAGGCCAGCTCGTCGAAGGATTTTATCTGGCTGTAAATGAGCTGGTCCAGCATGTCCAGCTTGGTAGATACATTCCCTACAAGCTCCTTATCGTTGAGCGAGTCCAGGCGGTCGAAATTGCGTTGGCGTTCGAGGCCGGCATATCGGGTGGCAGCGCTCAGCGGCTCGGCCTGCATCATCACGCGGTAGAAGTTGTTGTCGCGTTCGGCAAGGTCGTTCATCACAGCAAGTGCCTCATCGGCTTGGTGGCTCAACACCTCGAAACGCGACTCAAGACGCTCATTTTCAATACGTAGCTGCTTTTCGCGCGGAAATTCAAAAAGATAGTATGCGAACACCATGATACCCGAAGCCAGGATGAACATCCACAGGAATGAGTGCACATAAGCCCACAGGCGATGACGAAGCGAGGGGTACACGCGTTCGTATTGCTCTGTGATGGGATTATATTGGTAAAAAACCTTGTGACTCATGTCGGCTATGCTTGCAAAAACGGGTGATATTTAGTAATTTTGCATGTTCAACGTGCAAAGATAGCAAAATTTGCCCGTATTTCAAGTCTTAAACTGATTATTCTTATAACCTCGTTTAATAATGCGCACTGCTAAAGAGATTCGCCAGTCCTTCAAGGACTTTTTCGAGAGCAAAGATCACCGCATAGTTCCTTCAGCCCCCATGGTGCTCAAGGACGACCCCACGCTGATGTTCACCAACGCGGGCATGAACCAATTCAAGGACATCATCCTCGGTAATGCAGCGCCCAAGGCGCGCCGTGTGGCCGACTCGCAGAAGTGTCTGCGTGTCAGCGGAAAGCATAACGACCTGGAAGAGGTTGGCCTCGACACCTACCACCACACCATGTTCGAAATGCTCGGAAACTGGTCGTTCGGTGACTATTTCAAGGCCGAGGCCATCGACATGGCTTGGGAATATCTCGTGGACGTCCTCGGACTGGATCCCGCGCGCCTTTATGCCACTGTGTTCGAAGGCTCCGATACCGACCATCTCGAACGCGACAACGAAGCAGCCGAAATCTGGGCAAAACACCTGCCTGCCGACCATATTATCAACGGAAACAAGCACGACAATTTCTGGGAGATGGGCGACACCGGCCCCTGCGGTCCCTGCTCCGAAATCCACATTGACCTCCGTTCCGACGAGGAGCGCGCTGCAGTCCCCGGGGCTTCGCTGGTGAACCATGACCATCCGCAGGTAATCGAAATCTGGAACCTCGTGTTCATGCAGTACAACCGCAAGGCCGACGGCTCCCTCGAACCTCTGCCCGCCAAGGTCATCGACACCGGTATGGGCTTTGAGCGCCTCTGCATGGCCCTGCAGGGAAAAACGTCCAACTACGACACCGATGTGTTCACACCCCTGATTGCACGAATCGCAAACCTCTCGGGCAAGGAGTACGGCAAGGACGCCAAGGTGGATGTGGCCATGCGAGTAATCGCTGACCATGTGCGTACCATCGCCTTCTCCATAGCCGACAACCAGCTCCCGAGCAACGCAAAGGCCGGGTATGTGATCCGCCGAATTCTCCGCCGCGCCGTGCGCTATGCCTACACCTTCCTGGACCAGAAGAATCCCTTCATGTACCGCCTCATCGATACCCTCATAGAGTCCATGGGCGAGGCATATCCGGAACTGCCGGCCAACCGCGAACTCATCATGAAGGTCATCAAGGAGGAAGAGGAGAGCTTCCTGCGTACGCTCGAGAACGGCATCCGTCTGCTCGACGACGCTGTGAAAGCTGCCAAAGCCGAAGGCAAGTCGCAAATCTCCGGTAAGCAGGCATTCACGCTTTATGATACCTACGGTTTCCCGCTTGACCTTACCGAACTGATTCTCAAGGACTACGGCATGACTGCCGACATCGAAGGCTTCAACGCAGAGATGGCGCAGCAGAAAGAGCGGGCACGCAAGGCCGCCCAGGTAGAGACATCCGACTGGGTTGTCGTCAACGACGGAGAAGAAAAGTTCGTGGGTTACGACCAGTCCGTCGCCGATACCCGCATCCTGCGTTACCGCAAAGTAAAGCAGAAAAAGGGTGAGTACTATCAGGTTATCCTCGAAGAGACGCCTTTCTACGCCGAGATGGGCGGTCAGGTGGGCGACACAGGGACCCTTACCGATGCGGAAACCGGCGAGGTCATCAAGGTCATCGACACCAAGCGAGAGAACGGTGTGGGCGTGCATATAGTTGAAAAATTACCCTCCAATCCGGCCGCTGCTTTCAAAGCCGCCATCGACACCGAACGCCGCGAAGCCATTTCGCGAAATCACTCGGCAACACACCTGCTCCACCATGCCCTGCGCGAGGTACTCGGAAGCCACGTAGAGCAAAAGGGTTCCTATGTTTCCCCCGACATGTTGCGTTTCGACTTCTCTCATTTCCAAAAGGTTACACCCGAGGAACTGCGTAAGGTTGAGCACCTTGCCAACAGCTACGTACGTCAGGCCAAGGCGCGTGATGAGCACCGGAATGTACCCATCGCCGAAGCCCGCGAAATGGGCGCCATGGCACTCTTCGGCGAGAAATACGGCGACGAGGTCCGTGTGATTCGCTACGGCGACTCCGTAGAACTCTGCGGCGGTACTCATGTGGACAATACCGGCAACATCGGCATGGTACGCATCATTTCCGAAGGCTCTACCGCTGCAGGTATCCGTCGAATCGAGGCAATCACGGGCCCGGCAGTGGAGAATCTCCTGGACGAAATCAAAGACAGCGTCACAGCCATCGCCGGCCTGTTCAACAATGCTCCGGACGTGCTGGCCGCCGTGCGCAAGGCCTTGGACGAGAACGGAGAACTCCGCCATCAGGTGGACGACTTCATGGCAGAACGTATTTCCAACCTGGCCAAGGGCCTCCTGGCATCCGCTTTTACCAACGAGCGCGGCATCAAGGTAGTCAAACTAACCGGTACGCATATTCCCGACCAGGTCAAGAACCTCGCCTTCAACGTGCGGGCCCTCTCGCCCGAGCGCACCGTGTTCATCGCAGCCACGCGCGACGCCTCCGGAAAGCCGCTCCTGACCATGATGGTCACAGAGGACCTCACCAAGGAAGGCATCAGCGCCAAGGCAATCGTGCCCGTTGCCGCCAGGAACATCAAGGGCGGCGGTGGCGGTCAGCCGGCCTTCGCCCAGGCCGGGGGCAAGGACGCCGCAGGCCTCGCCGCTGCAATGCAGGCCATGGAATCGGCCGTCGGACTGCTCTAAAAAATCTCAAAATAACTGAAGGACACGTCCCCCAGCGGGCGTGTCCTGTATTTTTATCATGATTAATCCCGTTTAATCCTGATTAATCCCGATTAATCAAAAACTCAACTTCCTCTCCTCCGCACGGCAGTTTTTTGTCAAAATTGTTGAAAAACATGTCCCCATTGGTGCGTTTTTTGCTTAATTATTTGTAATTTTGCATATTGACAAATTTGTAAACTCAAATCATATCCATGAAGATTAAGTTCACGAAGGGCTTGGACTTGAAAATCGCCGGTGCAGTGGCATCCGATGCCATAGTGGAAGTGCCTGTTAATCATTGTGCTATGACAATGGACGACTTCCCCGGCTTTGTGCCCAAAGTTGCAGCGAAGGAGGGTCAGGCCGTGCAGCCGGGCAGTCCGTTGCTGTATGACAAAAACAATCCGGTGATGAAAATAGTATCACCGATTGCCGGAGTAGTCAAAGAAATAAAGCGTGGCGACCGCCGCAAGATTCTCTACGTAGAAGTTGAGAGCCGCCATTCCGAGGCCGATGAACCCGTGATTACCCCGGTTAAGGACGCCGACTCCGCACGCCGTTTCCTGGCCGAGAGCGGCATGCTGGCCCTGATGCGTCGCCGTCCGTTCGATATCGTACCCAACCCCGACGAACCTGTGCGCGACATCTTCGTTACCGGTTTCGACAGCGCCCCGCTGGCCGACTCCGTCAAGGTGCTCAACACACTCTTCAAGCCTGAGGACTACGAGGCCGGCATCGCCGTGCTGACAAAGGTAACCGCCGGCAAGGTGTACGTCACCGTGCGCCACGACCATCCCTTCGGTGCCCTCAAAGGCGCGGAGGTCGTTGAGGTCGAGGGTGTGAATCCTGCCGGAGTCGTGGGCTTCCAGATTGCCCAAATCGCTCCTATAAATAAAGGTGAGGTTGTATGGACGATGGACATCGCAACCCTTGGCCGCATCGGCAAGCTCGCCCGCACCGGGCAGTTCGAAATGCGTACGGTGGTGGCCATCACCGGACCGGAGGTGAAGAAACCCTCGCGCGGACGCGTCCTCACAACCATCGGAGCCCCGATGGACGTGCTGCTGAAAAACCGTCTCGTGCCTGCCGAACACCACCGCCGCATCATCTCCGGCAACGTCCTCACCGGCGTGGCCGTGACCTTGGAGCAGTACCTGCGGTTCCCCTATCGCCAGGTGTGCGTTATCGCCGAGGGCGACGACGTGGACGAATTCATGGGCTGGGCTTCTATGGCCCCCTCGAAGATGAGTACGTCGCGCAGCTTCCCCGGTCACTTCCTCAAACGCCTCTTCCGCCCCGACGCCCGCCTCAACGGTGGCCGCCGTGCAATGATTATGAGCGGCGAGTACGACTCCGTGATGCCCATGGACATCCTGCCCGAGTACCTGATTAAGGCAATTCTGGCAAAGGACGTGGACCAGATGGAGAAACTCGGCATCTACGAGGTGGCTCCCGAGGATTTCGCCCTGGCCGAATATGTGGACACCTCCAAACTGCCTCTCCAGCAGATTGTGCGCGACGGTCTGGACTACATGCGCAAAGAACTCGAATAATAACATTCAACACCATAAGTTTTGGCACTCTTACGAAATTTTTTGGACCGCATAAAGCCCAACTTCGAGGAGAACGGGAAACTGCACGCCTTCAAGTCGGTCTACGACGGCTTTGAGACATTCCTGTACACTCCCAAGAACACGTCGGCTGCGGCGGGAGCGGTGCATATCCACGACAGCATCGACTCCAAGCGAACCATGATTATAGTAGTACTGGCGCTGATGCCGTGCTTCTTCTTTGGCATGTACAACACCGGCTACCAGCACTGGCTTGCCCTCGGAGCCGACTCGTTCCCCTTCTGGAGCCTCCTCTTCTACGGCTTCCTGACCATCCTGCCGCGCGTGGTCGTGGCCTACGTGGTGGGCCTCGGCATCGAATTCATCGTAGCACAGATGCGCAAGGAGGAAATTCAGGAAGGATTCCTGGTGACCGGCATACTCGTGCCGATGATTTGCCCGCCGGAAATTCCGCTGTGGATGCTGGCCGTGGCAGTGGCCTTCTCCGTGATTTTCGTCAAGGAAGTGTTCGGCGGCACAGGCTATAACGTTCTGAACGTGGCCCTGGTGACCCGCGCCTTCCTCTTCTTCGCTTACCCCGCGCAGATGTCGGGCGATAAGGTCTATGTAGCTTCCGGCACACCCTTCGGCTTCGGCACACCGGTGGCCGACGGCTTCTCCGGCGCCACCCCCCTGGGCCAGATTTCCACCCAGGCCGGCCCCGACCTGGTGCTCACCGGCATCAACGGCCAGCCCATCGACCTCTGGCAGGCATTCCTGGGACTCATTCCCGGTTCTTTTGGCGAAACAAGCACCCTGTGCATCCTCATCGGCGCAGTGCTCCTGCTGGCAGCAGGAATAGCCAACTGGCGAATCATCGTGTCAGTAATCCTCGGCGGACTCTTCATGGGATGGATCGCAAACATGTGCGCAACCCCAACCTACCCCGCATCTTACCTCGCCCCGCTTGACCAGCTGCTGCTTGGCGGATTCATGTTCGCTGCCGTATTCATGGCCACCGACCCCGTCACCGCTTGCCGTACCACCCCCGGCAAGTATATCTACGGGTTCCTCATCGGCGTAATTGCCGTACTTATCCGCACCTACAACAACGGCTACCCCGAGGGCGCAATGCTCGCCGTGCTGCTGATGAACTGCTTCGCACCCCTTATCGACTGGTGCGTGGTCCAGAGCAACATCAAGCGTCGTATGAATCGTCTTAACGCTAAAACTTCACGGTCATGAACAAGCAGAGCAATCTTTACACCATTATATATATAATAGTGCTGGTAGTGGTGGTCGGTGCTGCCCTTGCATTCACCTCCATCTCCCTGAAGGACCGCCAGGTGGCCAACGCTAACGCCGACAAGATGCGTCAGATTCTGGCCAGCGTGAACATCACCGTACCCAAGGCCGACATCATCCCGGCGTACGAACAATTCATCACCGAAACCTTCGTGGTCAACGACCGCGGCGAGCGCGTGCCCGGCGACGCCTTCAGCCTCAACGTCGCCGCTCAGGTGAAACTGCCCGACGCCGACCGTCTCCTGCCCGTGTACGAGTGCACCCTCGACAGCAACACCATCAAATACATCATGCCGATGTACGGCGCCGGACTTTGGGGTCCCATCTGGGGTTACCTGTCCGTGGACGCCGACGGCTCCACCATTTATGGCGCCTACTTCGCCCACCAGGGCGAGACCCCCGGCCTCGGCGCTGAAATCGAAAAGCCCGCATTCTCGGGGCAGTTCGCCGGCAAGCACCTCATCAAGGACGACGCCTTCGTGCCCGTGACTGTGGTCAAGGCCGGCCAGCACCCCCAGGGCAACGAGGACTATGTCGACGGCGTGTCCGGCGGCACAATCACCAGCAAGGGCGTCGCCGCAATGCTGGACAACTGCCTCAAACCCTACAAGGCATTTCTTGAATCGCTTAACCATGAGATAACTGAAAGCCATGAGTAACAAGAGTGTATTTTTCAATCCCTTTTCGAAGGATAACCCCGTAATCGTCCAGATTCTCGGCATCTGCTCCGTGCTCGCCGTAACGGCCAAGCTGGAGCCCGCTATCGTGATGGGCCTTTCGGTAATTGTAGTCGTGGCATTCAGCAACGTCATCATCTCGCTCATCCGCAATACTATCCCCACCAACATCCGAATCATCGTCCAGCTCGTGGTCGTGGCCGGACTCGTAATCATCGTGTCCCAGCTCCTGCAGGCATATGCCTACGAGGTCAGCCTCCAGCTGTCGGTGTTCATAGGCCTGATTATTACCAACTGTATCGTGATGGGTCGTCTTGAAGCCTTCGCAATGGCCAACCGCCCCTGGCCCGCCTTCCTCGACGGCGTCGGCAACGGCATCGGCTACGCAATCATCCTCATCATCGTCGGCTTCTTCCGCGAACTCCTCGGCTCGGGCACCCTCATGGGCTATCAGGTAGTGCCCCAGGCGTTCTACGACGCCGGATATGTCAACAACGGCCTGATGATTCTCCCCCCGATGGCTCTCATCGTGGTGGCATGCATCATCTGGGTTCACCGCAGTTATAACAAAGACTTACAGGAATAAACCGAACGCACTATGGAGAATCTGAATCTTTTCATACGGTCGATTTTCGTCGACAACATGATATTCGCTTACTTCCTCGGAATGTGTTCATTCCTGGCAGTAAGCAAGAACGTGAAGACCGCCTTCGGACTCGGGATCGCGGTGACATTCATGCTCACCATAACCCTGCCCATCAACTGGCTGCTTGAAACCTACGTGCTGCGTGCCGGGGCGCTGTCGTGGCTCGGTCCTGACTTCGCCGGTATCGACCTCAGCTTCCTCTCGCTCATCCTCTTCATCGCCGTTATCGCCTCCATGACCCAGCTGGTGGAAATGGCCGTGGAGAAATACGCTCCCGCGCTCTATAACTCCCTGGGCATCTTTCTGCCCCTGATTGCCGTGAACTGCGCCATCCTCGGCGGTTCACTCTTCATGCAGCAGCGCGAATTCCCCAACATAGGCACAGCCGTGTGCGCCGGCCTGGGCTGGGGCATCGGCTGGCTCCTGGCAATCACCGCCGTGGCGGCAATCCGCGAAAGGGTAGGGCAGTATGCCAACGTACCCGCTCCCCTGCGCGGCGTCGGTATCACTTTCATCATCACCGCTCTTATGGGCATCGCCTTCATGAGTTTCCTCGGTATCAAAATCTAAACCCTCAGCATTATGGAACTGACATTTATTCAATGTGCAATGACCTCCGGCGCAACGCTCACCATCCTCTCCGGGGTGGGCATCTTCCTGCTGGTGACCATTCTGCTGGTGGTCATCCTCCTGGTGGCCAAGCGCTACCTCGTTCAGGCCGGCGATGTCGACATTAAGATCAACAACGACCGCACCGTCACCGTCTCCACCGGCAAGTCGCTCCTGTCGACCATGGCCGACAAGAACATCTTCCTCCCCTCGGCTTGCGGCGGCAAAGGCAGCTGCGGGCAGTGCCGCGTGCAGGTCCTCGAAGGTGGCGGCGAACCTTTGCCTACCGAAACCGTCCACTTCTCCCGCCGCGAAGTCAAGGATCACTGGCGCCTCGCCTGCCAGGTGAAGGTCAAGAACAACATGGACATCAAGGTACCCGAATCGGCCCTCGCTGTCAAGGAGTACGAATGCACCGTGGTGTCCAACAAGAACGTGGCTACATTTATCAAGGAGTTCATCGTGGCCCTGCCCGAAGGCGAACACATGGACTTTATCCCCGGCTCATATGCCCAGATAAAGATTCCTCCTTTCCAGATGAGCTACGCCACCGACATAGACAAAGAACTCATCGGCCCCGAGTACCTTCCCTCATGGGAAAAGTTCGGCCTCTTTGCGCTGAACTGCGAAAACAAGGAAACGACTGTGCGCGCATACTCCATGGCCAACTATCCCGCGGAGGGCGACCGCTTCATGCTCACCGTCCGCATCGCCACCCCGCCCATGAAGCCCAAACCCGAGGTCGGATTCATGGACGTTATGCCCGGCATCGCCTCGAGCTACATCTTCTCCCTCAAACCCGGCGACAAGGTCATTATGAGCGGCCCCTACGGCGACTTCCACCCCATCTTCGACTCCAAGAACGAGATGATGTGGATTGGCGGTGGTGCCGGTATGGCTCCTCTGCGTGCCCAGATCATGCACATGACCAAGACCCTCAAGACCACCGACCGCAAGATGAACTTCTTCTACGGCGCCCGTGCCCTCAACGAGGTGTTCTATCTCGACGACTTCCTCCAGCTCGAAAAAGAGTTCCCCAACTTCAAGTTCCACCTGGCCCTGGACCGTCCCGACCCAGCCGCAGATGCCGCCGGCGTGAAGTACACACCCGGTTTCGTCCATCAGGTCATCTACGACACCTACCTCAAGAACCACGAGAACCCCGAGGATATCGAATATTACATGTGCGGTCCCGGCCCCATGAGTAAGGCCGTCAACCAGATGCTCGACAGCCTCGGCGTCGACCCCAAGAACATCCACTACGACGACTTCGGCGGCTAAGCATGGAGGTGGCGGCCTCCCGCCCGCCACAACGTGCCGCCAACGAAACGCCTGCAATGATTATCGAGATTAATCAAGATTATTCCTGGTTAATCTCGATTAGTCATAAAAAACCAACATCCAAGCCCGGCAGAACCCCGGTAGAAGCCCGGAAGAACCCCGGTAGAAGCCCGGTAGAAGCCCGGTAGAAGCCCGGTAGAAGCCCGGTAGAAGTCCGGTATGGTGACCAGGAGCTCGCCGCCTCCCTACCATCCGGCCCGCAACCCTCCCCGCGCCTCCAAGACGTCGCCAATTGGGCGGTTTTGGTGGCGTTTTGCTTGCCTCATGCCCTCTTTTCGGAACTTTGGTGTTACATTATCGTTACATTAACATTCATTAACTATTATGAACTAACAACCATACCGAAAAATGATTATATTTGCGCATCATTTCCAATAACAAGAGCCTCTCTTCAACTTGGCAAACGATGAATAAACAAACAAATAAACAAAAAACCAACCTCATGAAGAAACTTGTGCTACTATTAGCCCTGTTGTTCAGCGTTGTGGGAGTGTATGCGAACGATTCCATGCACATCCGCACCAAGAACGGTGATGTTGTGTCCTTCAAGTATGCCGACAAACCTGAAATCAAGTTCAACGGCACCAAGATGACTATCACCACCGCCGCAGGTGACGACCCCGTCGTTATCGAGCTGAACGACATCGATGGCGTTGACATGGCGAAGCCTGCGGGCATCTCCGGCGCAATGACCGACAATGTGATGACTATCATGACCGATGGCTCCGGCGTGCACTTCACCGGCATCCCCCAGGGTGCTAACGTGCTCGTTGCCGCTATCGATGGTCGCGTTGTGGTGAACACCGTCGTTGACAACGGTGAATTCCACCTCGCCTCCGGCGATTTTGCCAAAGGTGTGTACATCATCCGCATCAATCAATTCACAACAAAAGTAATTTTCTAAGCTGATATGAAAAAAGTATTTACTCTTGTACTCTGCGCCCTCACCGCCGGCTCGCTCTTCGCGCAGCAGCACGTGATGAAGATTCACCACGCAAACGGTACCGTGCAGACCATCAAGGTAGCCGAACTCGATAAAATCACCTTCGAGGAAGCTACCGAAGAGCCTACCAAGCCCGACGATCCCATCAAACCCAACCCCGACGATCCCACCAAGCCCGAAAATCCCGAAGTGCCCACCGGCGACGACCGCATGGTCGACCTCGGCCTCTCCGTTAAATGGGCCGCCTGGAACGTTGGCGCAACCAAACCCTCCGGCTACGGCAACTTCTACGCCTACGGCGAAATCGAACCCAAGTTCGAGTACACCATCGACAACTACCAGTGGATCTGGGAGGACTATGAAGAAGGTCAGTTCTACGAACCCTGGGAACAGTACCTCAAACTCGGCGAATCTATCTCCGGCACCAACTACGACGTTGCTCACGTGAAGTGGGGCGAACAGTGGCGCATGCCTACCCGCGCCGAATGGACCGAACTCTTCAACGGCTGCACCAAGACCTGGACCGCCGTCGACGGCGTAGCAGGCTGTTTGTTCACCTCCAAGACCACCGGCAACTCCGTATTCTTCCCCGCTGCAGGTAATATGGTGGACGAAAAGCACACCCACGACCAGCTCGGTTGCTTCTACTGGACCTCCAACGAGAACGACGACTTCGAGGAAGTGCGCAACTACCGCGCTAACTTCGACGCAACCTACGCTTCCGCAGAAGGTTACGACTATCCTGAAGTTGGTTTCAGCGTTCGCGCCGTTTACGGCCCTGTGCCCTTCACCCAGCCCAAATACATCGCTCCCACCGAACCCGTCGACCTCGGCCTGTCCGTGAAGTGGGCTCCCTTCAACGTGGGTGGCTCAATGTCCAGCCCCGCCGGCGAATACTTCTGCTGGGGTGAAACCGCTCCCAAGGTGTACACCCACCGCTACAACTACATCCACTACGATCCCATCGAAGACACCTATGCCGACCTCGGTGAGAACATCTGCGGCGGCGAATACGACCCCGCTACCCAGTGCTGGAACGAAGACTGGCGCCTCCCGACCGCTGAGGAATTCCAGGAACTCATCGAAAAGTGCACCTGGACCCGCTCCGGCTTCGATGCAGTGATTACAGGCCCCAACGGCAACTCCATCAAGCTCCCCGCTATGCAGTTCATGGGCTATGCCGGGCCTCCCAGCGGCTTCCTGAGCCCCATCAGCTCCGGTTACTACCTCACAGGCGATACCGGTGACGACAAGTGGGCTTCCGGCCGTCCGACCGAAGGCGAAGTTTGCACCATCCTCAAGTTCTTCATGGCTGAGGGCAAGTACGCCATCGACGGCACCACCTACCGCGGTATGGGCATGTCAGTTCGCCCCGTCTACGCTAAATAATTAGACACCAATAAATTAACATGACTCTGACGGTGAGAATCCTCTCACCGTCGAGTCTATTTCAAAACCAATTACACATTTTCTGCTTATGAAGAAGATTATTACATCTTTCCTGCTGGCAGTCATTTCCCTCGGAGTCTGGGCAGCCGACCCCGAAGTGGTCTTCGACCTGACTTCTCAGACAAACTTCAATAAATGTGAGCAGTATAAATACAGCTCTGATAGCTTTTCAAAGCAGACGAGCTTATGGTATTTCTATTCCTCATATAGTGCACCTTACGTTTCCTCCACTTACGCAGGTGATTATTATTTGGTCACTCCAGAAATAGAAATGCAAGCCGGGAATGAATATGCCGTAAAAATGAAGCCTTATATTTATTCGTCTTATTATACGAGTAAGGCTGTCGTAAAGGTATTATTTGGACAAGGTGATGATTTAACCACTTATGAATACCTTGGACAAGATGAAGTTACTGCAACCTATTATAATGCAGCAACAGAGTCAGAAATAAAATTTGTTTGTGAAACAGATGGTAATTACAAAGTAGCATTCGAAGTTGACTATTCTGTTTATTTATATCAGACAAAGATTTATAAATACGGCGAATCGGTTGTGCCTAAAGCCCCGGCTGATTTTAAGGTTATGCCTGATGCCGATGGTGACCTGAGAGTAGAATTATCGTTTACCATGCCTGACAAGACTGTCACCGGTCAAGATTTGGAGAATCCGACTTATACGCTCTTTAAAGGTGATGAAGAGATTGAAGATAAGGTGAATGTAAGTGCTGCTCCCGGTGAAAAAATCAATTTTACACAAGACCTTACCGAAGAAGGTAATGTAAGTTATTCGGTTCAAATAGCATGTAATGACGAGGTGAGCAAAAAAGTAACTGTTGAAACCTACGTCGGCATCGAAACTGCCACTTCACCCACAGATGTGCAAATAAGCCTTGATAATGGTAAATATGTAGTGAGCTGGAATGCACCTGAAAAAGGTGTTAATGGAGCTCAACTGGTACCTGCCAAGCTCACCTATAAAATCGTACGTTATTTGGATGAAGAAGCCACCACATTGACCGAAGAATTGGCAGCTGAGACTTCTTTCACAGATGATTTCGAATTTACCGGTCTTCATAAATTAAAATATACGGTTGCAGCAAAGTATCTGAATGCTGATGAATTCTCAGATGCTGAGGAAAGTAAAACTGTGACTATAGGTACTGTTGAATTACCTTTCGAGGATTCATTTGCAGGAGGGGAATTAAACCCATTCTGGAATTTAGAACTAACTATGGGTACTGCGACAACCCCCATGTACTACTGGCGCCCTGTTACAGAAGGTGTGCGTGGTCAAAATAAATTCGCAGCATACGATGACGACGAAGGCTTAATTTGGTACGAAGCCTGGAGCATTCAGAGAAATAATGCCTGCCGCATGTCTACGCCCCCCATCTCTTTTGAAGCTGGTCTGAACCCGGTAGTTTCGTTCGCCCATTGGGGTTATACGACTACTCAGAAGGATTACATCACAGTTGAAATTTGTACAGATAAAGGTGAATGGGTTGAAATTCCCAATGCCAAATTCACTGCCGGTGGATATGCAGAAGCAGGTTGGAAAGTTGAAAATATAAAGCTTGGAGAATATATTCCTGAAGGAACGTCGGAATTCCAAGTCGCTTTACATGCGTACTCCGACTATGGTACCGACCTTTGGGCAGATGCTTTCAAAGTGTTCAACCAAATTGATAAGGATCTATGCATAGATGCATTCACCGTTTCCGAAAAGGCTCATGCTGGCGATAATATCGAAATCATGATAAAGGTTTCAAATAACGGTGTTGATGAAGTGGCAGCTGATGCATATAGCATCGAAATTGAGCATGACTTTACCGACGAATTTGAAATTGGCGAACTTGAGGCAATTCCTTCACTTGGTTCGGTAACTTATCATGTTTCAGTGCCAGTACATTCTCTACACCTTTACAATGTAGACAGCTTCGAATTCACTGCTAAAGTAGTCTATGATGGAGATGAGGCTCCTGAAAACAATCAGTCCGAAACCAAAGTTATCGAATCTTCTTATAGCGAAGGTCAAGGCGCCAAGATTGTAAAGAGCACCTTTGACGAAGAAGGTAACTACTACATCTACTGGGAACCTACCAAAGATCTCGAGTATGAACCGGTAAACATCTCTGAATCTTTCGAAGGTTTCGAAGATGATTTTGAAGGACCATTCAACGGCTGGGTAACAGTGGACTTGGACGGAAATAACTATGGCAACTATTACTCTACTAATGGTTCCAAATTTAATGTCGTTGTTAGTCCCACCAGTCCTTCCGGAATCCGAACCAATATGGACGGCAGCAACGTGATAGGTCTTACCATTATGGCAAACACTGAACAGAATGACTGGCTGATTTCGCCGGCTATTAATTGCAAGGAAGGTAGCGTAATGGATCTCGACTTCCTGATGGGTGTAAAATCCAACACTATGTATTATGTAAAATATGGTGTTGAAATCCTTTACACAACTGAAGATGAGTACAATGCTGAAAATCCGGCTGAAAGCTTTACTAAAAAGGTAACATCCGCATACTATGAGTCTTCCGACCGTACTTTGCCACATGACGAAACGTTCCACCGCCTGACATTCAAGGACATTCCTGCTGAAGCAAAATATGTTGCAATCCACTTCAATGCAAAGAGTACCAGCACTGCCTATTGGATGGCTGTATGGGTTGATGATATCCACTTGGTTGAACGTGATGAGATGGCTCTCCAGGGTTATCATGTCTATTCGCTGGCGACCAATGGTCGACTCAACGAGGAAATCATTGATGCTAACGAAACTGAATTCGTGTTCAAGCCCGAAGCTGAACCCCAGTCGGTTATCCGTCGTGCAGCAGCCAACTTCGCAAGCGAACCCTCCGTATTCGTAACCGCCGTTTATCCCGACGGTGAAGCTAAGGCTCAGAACACCTGGAACTATGCCGAGCTCTCCGTTACCGGTATCGAAAACGTAGCAGTTGACGGCGCTGACGAGGCCGAAGCAGAGTACTTCAACCTCCAGGGCATGAAGGTGCGCGGTGAAAACCTCACCCCCGGCATCTACATCATCCGCTCCAACGGCGCAAGCCGCAAGGTTTACCTACAGTAAACTTCTCTGAAAAATCCCTCCCTACCGGATGCATTCCTTCGGGAGTGTACTCGGTAGGGAGTCCTTTTTTAAATTGATCATGGCCAATTTAAAGGTTTATAGGCTATGAGATTAAGACTTAAAGTTTAAGGTTTAATGTTTAGTATTTAAGGTTTAGTGTTTGATGTTTAGTGTTTAAGGTTTATCCCAAATCTCTAATCCTTAATCTCTAATCTTTAATCTCTACTCTCAATCTCTAATCCCTAATCTCTAATCTTTAAACTTTCTCCTTAGGGAGTTAATTAGCAAACGTAAAAGTATCATTTCATAAATCAATGAGCATGAAAAAACTGTTAGTAACATTCCTGACGGCAGCGGCCGCCATAGGAGCATGGGCCGACGACCCCGAAGTGGTCTTCGACTTCGTGTCCGAGTCCGGCTTCGCCCAGTGCACCCAGTTGCATTTCAAGGGTAATGGTAATTGGCAAGTGTCGGTCAATTCTTATGCCCCGCAGTACAGCTCCGTGTCCAACTCCATGTATGGAAATTCGGAGTTCGATGATGTGCTTATTTCCCCGGCTCTGCAATTGCAGGGAGGTAATAAGTACTCTGTCCGCTTCACCCCCTTCTTGAACAGCTCGTACTACACAGAAAAGACAAACGTGAAGGTGTTCTACGGCACCGGCGACGATTTCGAATCCTATTCGCTTCTGGGTACCGTCGAAAACGTCACTGACTACAACTACGGCGGAACCGAACATGAATTCGAATTCATTCTCGAAGAAGCCAAGGACATCCATGTCGCCGTGGAGGCTTATGGCCATTGCACCAAACTCGAAGGCCTCAGGGTCTATAACTATGGGTCATCGGACGTGCCCAAGGCTCCGGCCGACTTCAAGCTCACCCCGGATCCCGACGGCGCTCTCAAGGTGAACATCTCCTTCACCATGCCCGGCACGACTCTCACCGGCCAGACCCTGACCAACCCCACGTACACACTCTACCGCGGCGTCGAAAAGGTTAAGGACCATCAGGCCGCCACGCCCGGCCAGAAGGTTGTCATCGAGGAAGATGTGGCAATGAGCGGCAAGGTGATCTATTCTCTCGAAATCCATTGTGGCGACCAGGTGAGCGAAAAGCTGTCCGCCGAAACCTATGTAGGTAAGGACACGGCAACCCCGCCCACCAATGTCACCGTCAAGATGGTCGACGGCAAGTTCCTCGTGTCGTGGGAGCCTCCGGTATATGGCGAAAAGGGTACCGAGCTCGTTTCCGAAAAACTCAAATATTGCCTCGTGCGCTATGTCGACGGCGAGGAAGCGTCCTATGTAGCCGACATAACCGGTACCTCCAGTACCGACGAATTCAGTTTCACCGGTCTGCATAAGGTGAAGTATGGTGTCGGTGCCAAATATGGCGACGCAAAGAAGTACTCCGCCGAGTGCATGAGCAACGAAATCACCATCGGCTCCATCGAGTTGCCCTTCCAGGATTCGTTTGCCGACGTAAGCATGGACAACCGTTGGGAGAACGTTGTGACCGGTTGCACGGCTGCATCTCCCGTGTCATACTACTACTGGGAACCCAAAGCAAACAGCAACTTACCCAATGCCGAGCCCTACGACAACGACGGCGGTATGCTTCGCTATAATTCCTATATGCTGCAGGTGGGCAATTCTTGCCGCTTGAGCACTCCTCCCATCTCATATCACGCCGGCGACAATGTGGTGGTTTCCTTCGCCCGCTTCCAAGGTAAAAATTACGGACCTGACACTTTCAAACTTCAGATATCCAGCGACTATGGCGAGTGGGTGGACGTACCCGACGCGCAGTACTTCAGCGGCGGTGCCGACGAGGATGGCTGGATTGTAGAAAATGTTGTCATCGCCGACTGTATCCCCGCCGGAACCAAGGTATACCAGGTTGCGTTCTATGCCGAAGCCCAGTACCAGCGCAACATCTATATCGACGCCGTCCGCATCTTCAACTCTGTAGAAAAGGACCTCGCCATCGAAGCCTTCACCGTGTCCGAGACTGCCCACGCCGGAAAGACCCTCGACGTGATGGTGAAAGTGACCAACTACGGCTCAACCGCCGTTGCCGCTTCTGACTACACCGTCGAAATCGAACACGACTTCACCGACGATATCGAAATTACCGACCTCGTGGCAATTCCGTCGCTCAGCAGCGTGATTTACAATGTTTCAATTCCCGTCCACTCCCTCCACCTGTTCAACGCCAACAGCTTCGAGTTCATCGCCAAGGTGAACCTCACCGGCGACCAGCTCCCGGCCAACAACTCTTCCGAATCCGTCGTTTCACAGGTAGCCTACGGCTCCGGCGATGGCGTTGAAATCCTCGAAAGCGCCGTCGACGCCGACGGAAACATCACCGTGAAGTGGGTGCCCGCCAAAGACCTCGATTATGAGCCGGTCAACATCTCCGAATCGTTCGAGGATGAAGAATGGGAAGAGAATTTCACCGGTCCGTTCAACGGGTGGGTAACCATCGATATCGATGGTAAGGACGGCGGAACGTGGTACACCGCCGGCGGTTCGCAATTCAATCTGGCCAAGAATGTCAACACGCCCGGCAACACAAAGGACGGCAACAATGTGCTGGGTCTTACCGTGGCTTCCAACGCGCAGCAGGACGACTGGATTATTTCACCGAAAGTCAACTGCAAGAAGGGCAGCGTGATGAACATCGACTTCCTTTTCGGCATGAAGTACATTACCAGCTCATCCAATACTTACGTAATCGAGATTCTGTACACCACCGGTGACAGCTATGATATCCTCAATCCCGCCGACAGCTTCAGCGAGAAGGTAGCCGAGCGCACGTTCGTTTACTCTGCTTATAGCGGAGCTGTGCCGATGGACAACAAGATGTACCGCATCGAGTTCGAGGATATTCCCTGCGATGCGAAGTATGTGGCCATTCACTTTGCCGCCCTCGGTTCGTATACCCCGGCAATGTGGGTTGACGACATCCACCTGTATGAAAAGGACGTGAATCCGCTCCAGGGCTATCACATCTACTCGCTGGCAACCGCCGGTCGAATCAACGAAGAGATGCTTTCGGCAGAGAGCACCGAGTTCACCTTCAAGCCCGAAGCCGGAGCACAGTCGGTGATCCGCCGCGCACAGGCCAATTTCTCCAACGATCCCTGTGTGTTCGTGTCCGCTGTGTACCCCGACGGTGAGGCCAAGCCAAAGAACGTGTGGAACTATGCCGAGAACACTACCGGCATTGAGAACGTAGCGGTTGACGGCGCCGACGAGGCCGAAGCAGAGTACTTCAACCTCCAGGGCATGAAGATTCGCGGTGAAAATCTCACCCCCGGCATCTACATCATCCGCTCCAACGGAGCAAGCCGCAAGGTTTACGTAAAATAAGCCCTTCACTCTAAGATAGAAATGCGTCCCACACGGGGCGCATTTTTTTTGCATTGGATTTGAACAATTAAAATGTAAAAATTGCTGATTGTCAACGCGGTAGGGGCAAACGTACGGTGTGTCCAAAGGTCGAAAAGTATGGAGGTGACGAGCTCCCGCTCGCCACAACGTGCCGAAATGTTTTGGTGTCGAGCTCCGGCTCGCCACGTTGACGCACAAGCGTCGCCAATGCGTCCCTCCCATATAATACGTCCATCCCTGCGATCCACCGCGCGCTCTGCGAGAGATTCTAAGACGTAGGGAGGCTTGTGTGCGCTTCAAGGTCGATTTCGGGAGACTTTGTGCTCAAAATGCCGCCTTTTCGCTGGCAAAAAGTAGCAAAAGTGTCACATTCCTGTTGCATTAACAAATATTAGCAGAGGTACTTACGGCGTTCAGTAAAAATTGAGTATTTTTGCATATCATTTTCCGCAGTATATGCACTATCCGAATGAACTATATGTTTCTCTCTCCCGGCCAAAGCTCAACAGAGCATCGACGAACCCACCGGATGCATTTCCATCCCATTGCCTATGACTCTTAAGTTCCTAAGTAAATAAATATCAATCAATTCATTATACCAAATCCTGCTTATGAAGAAGTTTATTACCTCTTTATTGCTTGCAGTTGTTGCAATAGGGGTTAGAGCCGCAGACCCAACTGTGATCTTCGATCTGACCACTGCTGCAGCTGTCAATCAATGTACCCAGACGAGTCTGAAATATGACCATGACGATCTGACTGTTTGGGCGTACGGCCCCACAGGCCTTGTCATGCAGAACTATGACATTAAAGATGGTTACTATGACGACTATCTGATCACTCCGGTGCTCAATCTTGAAGCCGGCAACGAATATGGCGTTCAGTTTCTCCCTCAGGTCTATAGCATCCAATTCTTTGATTCCGAAGGCTTTGTGCAGACCAATGCCAACGTGAAAGTATGGCTCGGACAGGGCGATAACCTGGAAGAATTTGAAGTTCTCGGCCTGGCTGAACATGCACAGTATGACGCATCCAAGGAATACGAATTCAAGTTTGTCCCCAAGACTTCAGGTGCTTATAAGATTGCTTTCGAAGGATACACATACAGATTGTATCTCAAGAAAACAAAAATCGTAAACTATGGTCCCTCGGCAGTGCCTTCCACTCCCGATGATTTCACGCTGACCCCCGACCCCGATGGCGGCAAGGACGTGACCATCAGCTTTACCATGCCTTCCACCACCGCTACCGGTCAGGCACTGACCAATCCCACCTACACCCTCTACCACGGTATTGACAAGGTTGACGGTCACATTGACGCCAGCGCAGCCCCCGGCCAGAAAGTGGAAATTAAGCTCACCGTTGCTGAATCCGGCAAAAACATCTTCTCTATCATCATTAAAGAAGGTGCTGTTGAGAGCGAACGACTCAATGCTGAAACTTACGTAGGTGTTGAAACCGCAACTCCTCCCACAAATGTGAATTACACTATGGTCAACGGCAAGTACCAGGTTACTTGGGACGCTCCCGAAGTAGGAACCCACGGTGTTACCCTCCTGCCCGAGAAGCTCACTTACTCCATTTCACGCTATGTGGACGGAGTAGAGCAGTGGATCTCCGACGACGTCAAGACCAACTCCTTTACCGATGATTTCGAATCTACCGGCATCCACAAGCTCAAATATGCCGTAGCCGCCAAGTATGGTTCGGTTAAGAAGTTCACCGCCTACACCGAGAGCCCCGAGATGGTAATCGGCACGATGAATATGCCCTTCGGCGATTCTTTCGCTGAGGCAACCATGGACAACTCCTGGACCAACGAAAGCCTCAACCCCGCCAACAGCCCCTACGCATCTTGCTACTGGCAGGTTAAGAAAGAAATCAAGGATATCCGCTACTTCAAGCTCGAAGGCCGTGAATATTACAACGGTGATATCCTTCCCTTCGATCAGGACAATGGCCTGATTTTCTATAGCGATATGAACTCGTACAATTATTCCGCCCGTCTGAGCACGGCCCCCATCTCCTACCGTCAGGGCGAAATTCCCGTACTTTCCTTCGCATTCTTTGAGAACCGCACCCACTCCCAGGACATCCTGCAGATTCAGATCCGCGTGAATAAGGGCGAATGGGTAAACGTTGAGGACGGCCTCTTTGTCAACGGCGGCCACGAGGCAGAGCAGTGGGTTAAGTGCACAGTGCCTCTGTCGAAGTACATGACCGAAGACACTGCTGAATTTGAGGTAGGCTTCCTGGCCAAGCGTGCCGATACCTACGGCCAGTACATAGCCATCGACGCAATAAAGATTATCAACGCTGTAGATAAGGACATGGCCATCGACATGTTCAACATCTCCGAAGAGGCTCTCGCCGGCGGTACCATCGAAATGACCATCAAGGTTGCCAACAACGGTAAGGAAGAAGTTGCCGCGGATGCTTACAGCGTAGAAATTGACCACAATTTCGCCGGTGACATCGCCGTGACCGACCTCAAGGCCATTCCTTCCAACGGCTCCCAGGAGTACCACGTGTCCGTACCCGTGAACTCCATCCAGCTCTACAATGTGAACGAGCTTAACTTCACCGCCCGCGTGGTTTACGCCGGCGACGAAACTCCCGCCAACAACATGTCCGAGCGCAAGACGCTCAAACCCGCTTACAGCGCAGGCAACGGCACCCGCATCCTCGAATCGGCCAAGGCCGAGGACGGCACCGTAACCCTCAAATGGGAACCCGCCACCGACCTGATCCGTACCCCGGTCAATATTCGCGAATCGTTTGAAGGTTTCAAGGAAGACTCCTTCGGTCCCTTCAACGGTTGGGTTACGGTCGACATCGACGGTAAGGGTGGTTCAACCTGGTACTCAGCTTCCGGTTCGCAGTTCAACGTCGTAACCAAGGATAACCCCACTCCCGGCAACCGCGACGGCGAGAATGTTATCGGCGTGACTGTAGGCGATAATGCTCAGCAGGACGACTGGATTATTTCCCCGCTGCTGAACACCGTACCCGAAAGCGAACTCAAGCTCGAATTCCTCTATGGCGTCAAGCAGCTCAATGAGGGCTACTCCGGAGCCGACTATATGGTTGAAGTACTCTACTGCACCGAAACAGAGTACCAGATCCTAAACCCGCAGAAAAGCTTCACCAACACTGTTGAAACATTCAAGTTCGGCAGCTCCAATACAGTTGTGCCTCACGACAATAAGTTGCACCCTGTGGCTACCTCCAACGTAATCCCCGGCGAAGCCAAGTACATTGCCCTCCACTTCATCACCAAGCATCCCTACGGTGCCGCCATGTGGGTGGACGACATCCATGTTTACGAAGAACTCGGTAATCCTCTCCAGGGTTACAACGTTTACTCCCTGGCTACCGGTAGCCGCCTGAACGACGAGCTCATTGAGCCCACCGCCACCGAATTCAGCTTCAAGGTTGAAGCCACCGAGGAACCCAAGGACGCTAAACTCCGTGCCGCTAACGCTACCAACGATCCCTTCGTATTCGTAGCATCCGTATATCCCGACGGCGAAGCTCAGCCCGTCAACATCTGGGACTACGAGAAGAATCAGAATGCCGAAGGTATGCCCGTTCAGCCCGTCAAGGTTGTGACCACCATCGTTTCCGACGACTGGGCTAACATGGAAGTTTACACCGGTGCCGACAAGACCGAACCCGTAACTATCCAGGGTATCACTACCAAGATTGAAACTGAAGAGAATGCCGACATCTATATCTACGCCAAGGACGATTGCTACATCAGCGAAGTGACCGACGCAGCCCAGACCGAGTACACCGTACCCGCAAAGAGCATCACCGTCAAAGCTACTTCCGCCAACACCGTTACCGTAAGCGTGGTTAAGGTAGTCCGCGACAAGAACCTCACCGTGTTCGTTGAGGAAAAGGCCGCTACTGCAGTAGCCCTCACAATGGCCGACTCCAAGGTTCCCGAAATCGCCGCTTCACTCACCGTCAATGCCGGTTACAACACCTTCAAGTTCGCCAAGGACGACCAGCTTCAGGTTGCCGCCGCTGCTGATGCAGTTGAAGTTTACGTTGATGGTGAAAAGGTAGATCCTGCCAAGGCTATCGGTAACCTCACCGAAACCACCGTGGTTAAGATCTTCTCTGAAACTCCTCAGGCATGGACCATGAACTACAACTTCGGCGAAGGTGTAGAAGTTGAAGTTTACCACGACCATGTAACCAAGATTGAATCGCCCGCCCAGCACAGCGTATTCCACGGCACCCACGTAGCCATCAAGCCCGTCAAGGCTAAGTCGGCAGCTGCCCGCGCCGAAGCTTCCAAGCTCGAAGTTAAGGTCAACGGCGTAGCTCTCGAACCCAACGCACAGGGTTACTACGAATTCACCGCCGAACAGGATGTTGAAATCGCTGTTGCCAAGGCCGAATCCGGTATCGACGCAATCCTCGTCGAAGGTCAGGATGCTGAAATTTACAACCTCCAGGGTCTGAAGGTTACCGACAAGAACCTCACCCCCGGCGTCTACATCATCCGCGCCAACGGCCAGAGCCAAAAGGTTTACGTTAAGTAATTCCACCTCCTTCAAATAAAAATGCGCCCTCAGCGGGGCGCATTTTTTGTTTCGGCTTTTGGCAAACGTTAGGCCTCGGCTCAGGTTCTATTCGACAACCACCAGGGCTTCGGCGGCAAATGGTTTCATAAGTGACGGGATGCTGTCGATAGGGAGGAGCATGGCGGCGGTAGCCAAGGCATCGGCCAGGGCGCAGCTTGGAGCCTTGACTGTTACGGATAAGGCTTCGGTGGCTGCGGGGTAACCGGTAAGGGGCGAGAGGGTATGACCGAAACGGCGCCCGAGGCTGTCGGTGCGGTAGTTGCGGTAGTTGCCGGAGGTGGCTATGGCTTCGAGTTTGGGGCCGAGTTCCACCATGGTGAGGCGCGAGTGCATCACGCTGTCGGCCACAACGGGGTCGTCAATCTGAACCCGCCATGACTCTCCGCGCGGGTTGTAGCCGCGTGCAAGGATTTCGCCGCCGACCTCAATCAGGTAATCCTCCACGCCGTTGCGCTCGAACATGCGCCCGATGCAGTCGATGCCGTAACCTTTTGCAATGGATGAAAAATCAAATTCCGTTTTCGGGTGTTTAACTATCAAAGAATCGTTGCCGCTGATTGAGCACCCGGCGATTCCGATGCGCGGAAGCACCTCGGCAACCTCGGCAGAGTCTGGAGTGCGCTCAGCCTTATACCTGCCGAAGCCCCAGAGGTCCACCAGCAGCGCCACGGTCGGGTCGTACCGTCCGCCGGAGGCAGCGGCCACATCCCGGGCCAGAGCGAAGACGGCGCCGAAGTCGGGAGAGACCTTTGTGAGCTCGCGGCGGTTGATGCGGCTCACCGTCGACGACGGGTTGAACATGGACAGCTCGCTGTCGATGTGCGCGCAGACTTTCATCACCGAGTCCGCCAGTTCCGGTGCGCCCCGGTAGGTGATATGATAGGACGTACCCCATGTGTTGCCGGAAGTTGTGATATATTTATCGCTACAACTTGCAAATGCCGCCAAAAATAGCGAACTTAGCACCATCGAAACTCCACGAACATTAAAACACATATATAATATAATTTACATCATGAAAAATTCATTTTTATTCCTTGCCGACGGCTTTGAAGAAATCGAAGCCCTGGCTACAGTGGATATCCTGCGGCGCGCCGGCGTGGAGGTGAGCACCGTTTCCATCTACGACCACAAGCACGTGAAAGGAGCTCATGGCGTCGAAGTAAATGCCGACCTTACCTTCAAGGAAGCCGATTTCGGCGGAAGTGACTGGCTGATTCTGCCCGGCGGTATGCCCGGGGCGTCCAACCTCTATGCCTTCAGCCCGCTGACCGACCTGCTCAAGATTCACCATGGGCGCATCGCAGCCATCTGCGCCGCACCGGCCGTAGTGCTTGCACCTCTGGGCCTGCTCAAGGGCCTCGAAGCAACCTGCTATCCCGGCTTTGAGGGTGCCTGCAAGGAAGGTGACGCCATCATGAAGGACCAACGCGTTGTGGCTACCGAGCGCATCATCACCGCCAACGGTCCCTCCTCTGCAATTCCTTTCGCCCTTGCCATCGTTGAGGCTACCAAGGGTAAAGCCGTGGCCAACGAAGTAGCCGGAGGAATGCTGGTGTGATGTCAGATTGACGTTTTCCGGTGCCTAAGGCATCGTAACCTTGAAGTGGGGGTTGTCGACGTGTTCCCGTCGGGCAATCTCCACTAATTCTTGTACTATCTCGGGATGTTCGGCGGCCACGTTATGGTCCTCATGGATGTCTACGGCCAGGTTATACAGTTCAGGTACACCCTTCTTGGATATCATCTTCCAGTCGCCTTTGCGCACGGCAACCTGGTCGGTTTCGTCGAATTCCCAGTAGAGATACTCGTGCTGCTGCTGTCCGTCGGCGCCGGTGAGCATGGGCAGGATTGAATGGCCATCGAAGTAATCCACGGCCTTAGCCGGGTTCGCATATTGTGCCGCCAGGTCGTCCACTCCGGCGAGTTGGGCGAAGGTTGGCAGCAGGTCGTAGAAGGCGAACATGGTGGAGTCGGTCGTTCCGGCCGGTACGTGCCCCGGCCAATATGCGATGAAAGGCACACGGATGCCGCCCTCATGTGTCTGGCGTTTGAGACCGCGGAGTTTGCCGTCGCGCCCGAAGAAGGTTGGATCGGCTCCGCCTTCCTCGTGGGGGCCGTTATCGCTGGTGAATATCACCAACGTATTGTCCTCAAGGCCTTTTTCGCGTAACTTTTCCATCACTTCGCCCACGTAGGCATCCAGACGGGTAATCATGCCGGCGAACTGGGCGTGGGTATGGGTGGTGGCGTTATAGCGCGAACCCTCCTGGCCTCCCCAGGTCTTGTCGTGGAAGAATTTTTGTTTGTAGCCGTTGAGAATCGAGTCCTCGGGCTGGTAAAGTTCGGCGTGGGGGAGGGTATAGGTCAGTATTCCGATAAACGAGGTTTCGGCGTCCTGACGGTCGAGCCACTTGAGGGCCTCCTGATGAATCATGTCGGCGGAGTACTGCGTGCGCTTGGCATAGTCGGGTCCGAACATGGGCCACTGAATGTTCTCATCGAGGATTACTCGGACCGTGGCTGTATCTCCGTCCTCAGGATAGTAGCGGTTGAGGAAATTGGGATAGTAAAGATGTGCCTGATACTGACATATATAGCCGTAAAAGTCATCGATACCCCGCTTGTCCGGTGTAGATACGGAACCTTCGTAGCCCCCGGCCCATTTGCCGAACATGCCGGTGCGGTAACCACGGTCCTTCATGACTTCCGGAAGAATTACGTGGGCTGTGTCATACGGGTGCTGACCGGCCACAGAGTACTCCTCGTTTACGCCGTACTGAACCTTGGGCGAACTGCGCCAGTACTCTTTGTTGCCACGCACCTCGCAGTGGCCCGAGTGCTGCCCGGTCATGAGCGATGCTCGCGACGGAGCGCTGACGGGGCTCCCGGCGTAAGCCTGCGTGAAGAGTCGGCCGTGGCGTGCCAGGGAGTCAATGTTGGGAGTGCTGATGTATGGCTGGCCATAGCAGCCGAGGTCGCCGTAGCCCATGTCGTCGCACATGATGAAGATGATGTTGGGCCTGGATTCGGGGGCGTCCGCTGCTTGGGCGCAAGGTGCCAGACAGAGGGGTGCCAGAAGCGATAATGATTGGAGTTTCATGGTCGGTTGAGTGTGAAAGTATGCAAACTTACGAAAAAATTGCCGTTTCGCCAATCTTTTTGCGTCTAAATCGAAAAGAATGCACCCCGTCGCTTTGTCGTATGGGATAAAGTGTGTAAATTTGTTGATTGAAAGCCGGTGGTGGAAAGTCAAATTGACAAATTGACACTCGGCCACCGCAGCAACGAAGAAAAAATGAACGAAGAGGCACTGAGCAGAATGTACTTGAAGGAGACGTCCTTCAAGGCCTTGATGCAGCATCGAATATTCAACGTACTCCTGATTGCGTCGCGCTACGACGCGTTCATGATGGAGGAGGACGGCCGTGTGGAGGAGCAGCTCTATAACGAATATGTGAGCCTGAACCTGAGTTCGCCACCGCGTGTAACGCGGGTGTCGACATCGGCCGAAGCCCTGGAGATGATGCGTACCAAGCCCTTCGACCTGGTTATTTCTATGCCGGGCGGTGATGTGGCCGAAACTTTCGGCGGAGCTGCATCCATCAAGGAGGCCTTCCCCAATGTTCCACTTGTAGTGCTGACGCCATTCTCCAAGGAAGTTTCCCGGCGGTTGGCCAGTCAGGACCTGAGCAAGGTGGACTACGTGTTCAGCTGGCTGGGCAATATGGACCTTCTGCTGGCCATCATCAAGCTGCTGGAGGACCGCCTCAATGCCGACGACATCACCAACGTGGGCGTGCAGATGATTCTACTTGTGGAGGACTCGGTGCGGTTCTACTCCTCTGTGCTTCCACATATATATAAGTTCCTTCTCAAGCAGTCGAAACTTTTCAGCACAGAGGCGCTCAACCAGCATGAGCAGATGCTGCGAATGCGCGGTCGGCCCAAAGTGATGCTGGCCCGCAATTACGAAGAGGCCCTGGCGCTTTACGACAAGTACGGCAAGAACATCCTCGGTATTATCAGCGACGTTTCCTTCCAGCGCCGCGGCATCAAGGACCGCGAGGCCGGCCTGAAGCTGGCGCGCGAAATCCACGCGCGTGACCCCTACCTGCCCATCATAATCGAATCGTCCGAGAGTCAGAACGCCGACAAGGTCGCCGAGTTCGGGGGCGTGTTCGTCGACAAGAATTCAAAGAAGCTGCCGGTTGACCTCGGCAAAGCCATCATGAATAACTTCGGCTTCGGCGACTTCATAGTCCGCGACCCTAAGGACGACCGGCCCATCATGATGATAAGCAACCTGAAGGAGATGCAGCAGAAAATCTTCGACGTCCCGGCCGAGTCCTTGCTTTATCATGCGTCGCACAACGACATTTCGCGCTGGTTCTATTCCCGCGCACTCTTTCCCATTGCCGACGTTATCAAGGCCCACCGCTTTACGCGTCTGGAGGAAGCTCCGGCGGTGAAGCAGCTTTTCTTCGACCTCATCGTGAAATACCGCAAGATGAAGAACCGCGGAGTGGTGGCAGTGTTCGAGAAGGACCGTTTCGACCATTACTCCAACTTCGCGCGCATCGGCCAGGGGTCGCTCGGCGGAAAGGGACGCGGCCTGGCCTTCATTGACTCTATCATCAAGAAGAACCCAGTGTGCGACAATATGGATGGTCTGGTGATTTCCATTCCCCGGACCGTGGTGCTGTGCACCGACGTGTTTGACGAGTTCATGGCCACCAACGACCTCTACCCGCTGGCGCTGAGCAACGCTGACGACTCCGAAATTCTCGCCGCATTCCTCAAGGCCAAGCTTCCGCTCAAACTCAAGGAGGATTTCCGGGCTCTGATGGAGGTGGTGGACCGCCCGTTCGCCGTGCGCAGTTCGAGTTTGCTTGAAGATTCTCATTACCAGCCATTTGCCGGCATATATTCCACCTACATGGTGCCCTATACCACCGACAACGAGCGCCGCTTGCACTGGCTCCTCGACGCCATCAAGGGCGTGTATGCATCGGTGTTCTATTCGGCCAGCAAAACCTACATGACCGCAACCAGCAATGTCATCGACCAGGAAAAGATGGCTGTCATAATTCAGGAGGTTGTCGGCGAGGACCACGGGGGCTTTTACTTCCCGTCGTTCTCCGGCGTGGGCCGCTCGCTGAACTATTATCCCATTGGCGATGAGACCTTTGAGGATGGCGTTGCAGAGATTGCCGTAGGCCTCGGAAAATACATTGTCGACGGCGGTCGCGGACTCCGCTTCTCGCCCCGTCATCCTGAACATGCCTTGCAGACTTCGACCCTCGACCTGGCCTTACGCGACACCCAGACGCGCCTGTTCGCCCTGAGGCCAATCGGCCCCGATGAAGACTTCAGCGTAAGCACCGACGAGGGCGATAACCTGATAGTGAAAAACGTGCAGGACTTTGCCAACACCGGCGCTTTGCGCTACATGGTGAGCACCTACAACGCAATGGACGGCGTGCTCAACGACTACGAGAGCGGTCCCGGCCGACGCGTGGTAACATTCACCAACATCCTGCGCGACAAGGCTTTGCCGCTGGCGTCAGCTCTTGACTTCATGCTCCGCCAGGGGCAGGAGGCCATGCAGCGTCCTGTGGAAATAGAGTTCGCCGGCAATATCAATACCAAGCCCGGCGGCATGAAGGGCCATCTCTACTGGCTCCAGATCCGACCCATTATAGACAATAAGAACCAGGTCAACGACGAAGTGCTGGAGCGCCCCGACAGCGAACTTATCATCCGCAGTGTCAACGCTTTGGGCAACGGCATGGTGGATGGAGTCCGCACGGTGGTTTATATCAAGCCCGACGTGTTCGATTCCATGAACAATGAGAAAATTGTGCCTGTAATCCGGCGCCTCAATGCCGGGTTTCTCGAAGCAGGCATCAGCTACCTTCTCGTTGGCCCGGGGCGCTGGGGTTCGTCGGACTCCGCCCTCGGTATCCCCGTGAAGTGGGCCGACATATCGGCGGCGCGTGTCATAGTCGAAGCCGCAACGGGGCAGTACCGCGTGGAACCAAGTCAGGGTACTCACTTTTTTCAGAACCTTACGTCTTTCGGCGTGGGCTACCTCACAGTCGACCAAAGCGCCGGATTGGGTTTCTTCGACCATCAGTATCTAGACAGTCATCCGGCAACCTATGAGGACGAGTTCCTACGAGTAGTCACCTTCAAAACCGACCTCAGCGTGGCCATCAACGGCCGCTCGGGTCTGGCCATCGTGGTCAAGCCTGAGTTCGCAAAGGAGGTCGACCCTAACGCATAAAATCCTTAAGCATGAGTTTTTTCAGAAAATTATTCGGCTTACCCACCGACGACGAAATCCTTGCTGACGACGTCGACGTTGACTATACTTCCCCCGCCGCAGAGCAAACCCCGGCCTCAGCGTCGCCGGCGTCCGCTCCCTCCGAGCCCGTGGTGCCTCCGAGCATCGACCCGGCCATGAAGGCGCGCATCTTCGCGGGCGTGGTAGCGGTGTTCAACGAATCTCTGCCCGACTTCCTCCGTCGCTCTGTCGACCCCGAGCGCCAGCAGCAGAGGTTGGTGGAGGCTATGGATGCCTCATGTAACGAGTACCTTAACTCGCTGCTCCAGCAGGCATCGGCTTATGCTGAAGGGCGCCTTAAAAGTGCCGCCGACGAAGCCCGCCAGGAGTCGGAACGGCTCAAGGAGGAGATGGAGAATGTAAACCGGGCCCGCAACACCATGCGTGAGCAGCAGCTGAGTGCCGACCGCCGCAACCGTGCGCTCAACGAGCGCGTGCGCGACCTCGAAGAACAGGTATCCAAACTCGAGGCCGAGCGTGAGCAGTTTCAGCTTGAGAATAAGAGCCTGATGAATAAGCTGAAAGTAGCCGATGTTCAACCCTCCGTGGTGGACGACCTCACCCGTGAGGTGGAAGAACTCCGGAGTCGGCTGGCTTCGGGCAATATCAACCCCACGCCTGCCAGCACCGTAGAGCTCAACTCCCTCAAGACCAAAGTGGACGCCCTCAATGCCGCCCTGACACAAGCAGCCAACGAAAAAACAGCGCTTGAAGAAGCCAAGTCAGCTCTCGAAGAGGCTAAAGCGTCTTTGGAAACACAATTGAAGGAGCTGGGCGAGAATTTCGAAAACGCCACCAAGCGCGCCGAAATGCAGGAAGCTATGTACTCCGACCTTCAGTCAACTCTTGCCGACACCAAGAGCGAACTTGAAGCGGCAAAGGCCGAAGCTGCAGAAACGGCGAAAAAAACCGCCGCCAAACTTGAAGAGGCCCGCGAACTTGTGAAGAATTTCTCACTTCTGGAGAAGCAGTTTGCCAACGTGGCCAAGGTTATCAAGAAACGCGATGAGACCATTGAGCGCCTGCGCGCAGAAAAACGCGAACTGAAGGACGCGCTCAAGGCTAAGGTTAGCTCGTCCACCGGCAATCTCTTTGCTATTAATGATGAAGTTGAGCCTGCCACCGACGAGGCCGCACCTGTGGAAAACGCGCCGCTGCCTGACGACGACTTTCAGGTGCCCGACTGGTTCGTGAGCGAACCGGCGCCTGTTCCAAAGGATGCCGACACAAATTTCGGCTATCAGGAGCCTCCGCGCAAACCCCGCCACCCCGACAACGACGCCCAGATGTCGCTGTTCTGAAACCACGCGCCCCGCGATTCCGCGGGGCGCGCTGCATATTATTCGAGATGAGAGGGTTTACTCCAGAACTATGATGCCGAAGGTTTCGGGGAGGTGGTAGTTAGGCTTGGGGAACGGGACGGGGAAGTAGGAGAGGTAGTAGGGTTCCTTCATGCCGGATGCACAGGCGTAGATGTTGCCGCGGATAGCTTTAGGGAAAGAGTCTTTGCTGATGCCCATCAACGCGAGAGGTATGCGGACAAGCAGCTCCCAAGTGGCGGTTCCTTCGCGCTCGGCGAAGCTTTCGCGGGGCATGGAGGGGAAGCGGCCGACAGTCGCACACTGTTCGGGCGTAAGCTTTGTGCTGACGGTGCGACTCACTCTGTGCGAGGCGTTCATGGTGCCCAGGCAGTTGAATTCGAGGTTCCAGTATTCACCTTCGGGCTCGGGTTTAAGAAAGATTTCTACGCAGGAATCATCGCAGACAGCCTGCTGGTCGTTCAGGTATAGACCTTTGATAGTCTTGCTGCGGACGATGAACGATGCGTATATGGCCTCGGCATCGTGGGCCAACGAGGCTACGACCAGGGGGCGGTAAGGATAAGCATCTTTCCAGGGCACTTCGTTGATGATGATTGTGCGACCTTCGGCGTCGAGGCGCGCTGTGATGGCGGCTGAGTCCTTGCAGCTGTCAAAGTTGACGCGGGGAATGGTTATAGGGGGATTTTGCATATTCTGGTAATAGGTTTTTTCGGTGAAGTTTAACGGTTTTCATTTAACTTTAAGCCCAAAATTCGCGTGCGATATTTGAACCGGTATCAGTCGATTATGCCCATGACGAAACCAACGACTGCCATACCCATCAGAATAACGCCGATGATGCGGTTGATGAGCTTGAGTGAGCGGACATTGACCCGCTTGCCCAGACGGTGAACCAGCGTAGTGACGCCCAGCCACCAGAGCAGGGCACCGCAGAAGATGGTTACGTAGGCAAAGATGTGGTGTGGCACCTTGAACTCGGGCAGGATGAAGTTGAAGCGCGCGAATAGACCGATGATGAAGAAGAGAATCAGCGGGTTGGAGAAAGTTAGGAGAAAGCCTGTGACAGTGTCGCCCCAATAGTTGTTGGCTTCGACCCGCTCGCGGCTCTGGAGCTTGCGTGTGGGGTTGTTGCGGAAGAGAAAGATGCCGAAAATTGCGAGCACCACGCTGCCTACGAGCTGAATCATCAGCTGGTGACGGTCGATGAAGTCAGTGATGAAACTGAGGCAGAAGCCCGTGAGCAGGCAGTAGATGAGGTCGCTGAAAGCAGCGCCGACTCCGGTGTAGAAAGCCGGCCAGCGCCCCTTGCCGAGGGTGCGTTGGATCACGAGCATGCCGATGGGCCCCATCGGCGCTGATATCAGTGCTCCGATGGCCAGACCGCGAGGCAATATGTACAAAAACTGCTCCATGTCGTTTCAGGCTTACAAAAGTATAAAATAAGTTTGTGAATTCCAACGCGAAGGAGCGGAAATCAAATAATTATCCCTATCTTTGTCCTATGAAAGTAAAAATGAGTTCTTTCCTGTGCCTTCTGGTGACTGTCCTCGCGGGATTTTTGGCCACCGGGGCATCCTCCAATTCAGTCAGGACCATCGAGCGCGACGCCTACACTTACGAGGGGGGCGTTAGCGACGGTAAGTTCGACGGTTACGGGGTGTGCCGCTATCGCAACGGAAATACATATTACGGCTACTGGGACCGTGATTTCAAGTCGGGCCTGGGCAAATTAGTGTACGCCGACGGTACCATTGAATTCGGAACGTGGAAGCGTGGCAAGCTCGTGACTCCGGCGGGGCAGAAGTTCAAGCCCGGCAAGGAGGTCTACGGCATCGATGTGGCCAAATATCAGGGGAAGATTGACTGGACCGTATTGGGCCTGCGGGCCGATGCTTCGGGTACGGTGTTGCGCCAGGGGGGAAATGACCGCTACCTTCAGCCGGTGCTTTTCGCGTTTATGAAGTCCACTCAGGGCACTTCTATTATCGACCCCCAATTCAAACGCAATTTCCGGGAGGCCAAACGCGTAGGAATAGTGCGTGGTGCCTATCATTTTCTGTCGCCGAGCGCAAGCGCCCGCGAGCAGGCTGAGTTTTTCATTGCAAACACCCCGCTTGAAAAGGGCGACCTTCCTCCGGTGCTGGACCTCGAAATCAACGCCAAGGTGATGAAGGCCCAGCACGCCCAGATTGTGAAAATGGCCAAGGAATGGTGCAAGATTGTTGAGAAACACTATGGCTGTAAACCGATTATATATACCTACGACAGCTACTATCAGGATTACCTCAAGGGCCACGGTTTCGACCACTACGACCTATGGATAGCGCGCTATCGTCCTGACGCTCCAACAGCCAAGCATTGGGAGTTCTGGCAGCAGACCGATAAGGGGCGCACCCTCGGCATCACTCAGCACACGGTGGACATCGACAAGTTCAACGGCGACTATCACCACTTCCTGAAGTACGTCAAGAAGAAGGGTGTGAAGAAGTGAGGATTGCACACAACATTTTTACCTACACATAATTATCAAAATCACGGAGAGGCCGCTCATCGCTGAGGGGCCTCTCCTTAATCTATTGGCTAACGTAAAGAGTTTGCAATCGGAAGTATCCTTTCACGATGCAAAATTACGCAAGGATTGCCGGTGGTGCAATACCCAAAAGGTGGTATTTCTATTCTTCAACCAGCGCCGACAGGGAGGAGGCAAGGTTAGTGAGCAGTTGCGCCGTGTTTCGCG
Source organism: uncultured Bacteroides sp. (assembly GCA_964397235.1). Classification (GTDB taxonomy): domain Bacteria; phylum Bacteroidota; class Bacteroidia; order Bacteroidales; family Muribaculaceae; genus CAG-873. The sequence goes on from CAYNHP010000012.1 coordinate 34,126, forward strand.
GATAGCGGGTGTCGGGGTTCGCTGCGGCCATCTCCGCTTCCCACTCGTGGCGGATATTGAGCCATGTTTCGAGCTGGTCGGGCAGGAGGGCAAGGAGTTCTTCGGCCTCCTGAGCGGTCTCGTAGTATCCGTCGGTGTACTCTTCGCTCTCGGGGTCGGTGGCATCGGACTCGGGGATGGACGCTCGGCAGGTTTCGAGGAGCTCACTGAGTGCGCGGGCACTTGTAACCGGTCCGGAGTAATCGCCCTGGAGTGAGCCGGGGCCATCGGGAAGTTCGCGGCGGTACAGGTCCACGTGTGCGTCCATGATTTCGAGGACCCCGTTGGTGCGCAGGGGTCCGCAGATAGAGCCTCCCCAGTAGTAAAGCTCGACACAGTCGGCATAGAGCTGGTCGAAGGTTTGCTCCACGTCGCGCCAGGCCTCGAATTCGCGGGTAAGGATGTCGCGCTGCTCGTCGGTGGTGCAGCTGTTGTATAATTTGCCGAACTCGTTGAACTGCTCAAAGGCCATGCGGGTATACTCCACGTTATTGGCCACAATGAGACCCATGGTGGACTGGTCGTCCACGCTCTCGTACAGTGCTCGTGCCTCGGCAAGGACGCTGTCGGCCATGGTGAAGGCCGACAGGATGCAGTGGTGACGCGTGTCGGCGTAGTAGTCGCAAAGCTGCCTGCGGAAGTCGCTCATCCATTTGATATCGCGCTGGACGTTTGTGGCCGGGAAGCCGTCGCTGCGTACGTAGCGGTAGAGGGTGTCCATGAGTCGCACCAGGCGTGGGTTGGCGTAGAAAATGGAGTCGTCGGTGACGAACTCGAGGCTTGCGCTGTCGTCCGACTTGACTATGCGGTTGCGGTTGAAGAGGTTACAAGCACTCAACAGCACGCAGGCGATGATCAGCAGTGTAAACTTTTTCATTTCGAACTTGGGTTTAAGGGCCGTTTGTGGTGGAGAAGTACATATTCAACCAGGCCACGGCTAAGCAGATAGGCATTGAAGGCCAGCCATAAGGCATTGTTGGCCATTGTAGCCCTGAGTAAGAAGTAGATAGCGAAAAATACGGCCATTGCTACAGCCATTGATGCAAGCAATCCGCGTGTGCGCGTAAGGCCGATGAATATGCCGTCGTAAATGAATGCTCCGAAGCCGCAAACGGGCATTGCTACGGCCCAGAGCAGGAAAGAGGCCGCAGTGGCAACAACCGCCTTATCCTCAGCCAGCACGCTTAGGAACCACTCGCCTCCGAGCCCGTAGGCGAGGGCAAATACTGCCGCGAAGCCCAGGCCGATTTTTAGCAGCATGCCTTCGAGGTGCCGAAGGGCGGAGAAATTGCCGCTCCCGTAGTATTTCCCGGCAAGCGCCTCACCGGCGAAAGCAAACCCGTCCATGAAATAGGAAAAGAGCATGAACAGCTGAAGCAGCAGGGCGTTGGCAGCGAGGATGTTGGTTCCCTGGAGGGCTCCGGCATGGGTGAACCATAGCGTGACAGCCACCAGGCAAAGGGTGCGCAGGAATATGTCTGAGTTGATGCGGAAGAACTTTATCAGTTCGTCTTTTGCAAGGATGTTGCCGAGTGGGGGCAGAGCGGGGCGATGCTTATGTAAGGCTATAACCAAGGCAAGAAGGAAACCGATCCACTGCGCGGTGAGTGTCCCGGTGGCGACGCCGATGAGCTTCATGTGCAGCCCGAAGACCAGCACGAGGCTCACTGCGATGTTGACGATGTTGGTGGCTATGGCTACCCACATGGGTGCACGGGAGTCCTGCAAGCCCAGGAACCATCCGCTCAGGGCGTAGGTGCCCAGCACTGCCGGAGCGCCCCATATACATATGTTGAAATAACTTCGGGCCAGCTGTTGGGTGGCGTCGTCGGCGTCCATGAACCGGAGCACCAGGCCGCCGAGGATGCCGCTGACGGCAATCAGGATTGCGCCGGCGAGCAGGGCGATGAGCATGGCCCGGGTCAGCACAAGGTCCACGCCCCGACGATTGCCCGCACCATAGGCCTGGGCAGTGAGGCCGCTGGAACCCATCCGCAGGAAGTTGAATAGCCAGTAGACCATGTTGAACATGGTACCGCCAATCGCTATTGCGCCAAGATAGAGAGCCGAACCGATATGACCGGTAATGGCAACATCCACCAGCCCCAGCAATGGAGTGGTGATGTTGGAGATGATTGCCGGAAAGGCTATGGCGTTGATTTCCTTGCGCATAGGCATGACAAGGGGCACCACGTCCCTGTGGTGCCCCTTGTGTGTTTACTTACGTTTTGAAGCTACGTAAAGGTAGCAGATAAGGGCTGCGTAGGCTACCAGGCCGAGAATCTGCGGTGTGAAGTTGCCACCGTTTGCCGGCGGTTCGACGCCGCACATGATGGTTATGGCAGCGAATACGCCGAAGAGGGCGCCTCCGGCGATAAGGCCCGAAGAAATGAGTGTGCCGCGGTCGGTGCGCGCCTTGCACACTGCTTCGTCCTTGGAGGAGTGGCTCACGAACCAGTTCACCAGCCCGCCCACGAGCATAGGCGTGTTCAGTTGCAGGGGGAGGAACATACCAAGACAGAAAGCCAGCGCAGGTACGCCTAACCAGTTGAGAATCAGGGCGAGGATGGCGCCGATTATGTAGAGCGTCCAGGGGGTGGCGCCGCCCATCATCATGGGTTCGATAACCTTAGCCATTGCGTTTGCCTGAGGTGCGGCCATGGCGTTGGGGCCGGTGAAGCCATAAACTTCGTTGAGCATGAGCATTACGCCGCCGACGGTTGCGGCCGACACGAGAGTGCCGAGGAACTTCCACTGCTCCTGCTTGCGGGGTGTAGAACCGAGCCAGTAGCCGATTTTGAGGTCGGTCACGAATCCTCCGGCCATGGAAAGTGCGGTGCAGACCACGCCTCCGAGCACCATAGAGGCCACGATGCCGTTGGTGCCGCTCAGGCCTATAGCCACGAATACACCGGATGCGATGATGAGCGTCATCAGGGTCATACCGCTGACGGGGTTACTGCCCACGATTGCTATGGCGTTTGCCGCTACGGTGGTGAACAGGAACGCTATTATTGTTACTACAAGCCAGGCGATGAGTGCCTGCCAGAAGGTGTGGATTACGCCGAACCAGAAGAACAGAAGCACTCCCACCAGGGCCAGACCGGTGAAGTAGGCGATGTGCTTCATGGAAATGTCCGTTTGCCAGCGAACGGTGGTGCCGCCGCTCTGAGCGCCTTTGAGCTCGCGGGCGGCGAGACCCACAGCCTGGCCGATGATGCTGCGGCTCTTGACGATGCCGATGATGCCGGCCATGGCGATACCGCCGATACCTATCATGCGGGCATAGTCAGCAAAAATCTGCGTAGCGCTCATGGCCTGGAGTTCCAGGCTGCCGTAGGTGCCCATCAGGGGGATAATGAACCACCAAACGAAGATTGAACCGGCGAAGATCACGAAGGCGTACTTGAGTCCTACGATATAACCAAGGCCAAGAACTGCGGCCCCGGTGTTGCATGAGAACACGAATTTGGTCTTATCGGCCAAGGTCTGTCCCCAGCTGTAGGCCGTGGTTGTAACCACTTCCGACCACCACCCGAAAGTGGCAACGATGTAGTCGTAAAGGCCGCCGATAAGCGATGCGATGACGAGGATTTTGGCCTGACCTCCTTCGGAACTCTTGGCCGAGTTGCCGCTTACCAGCACCTGCGTTGTGGCGGTTGCTTCCGGGAACGGGTACTTCCCGTGCATATCCTTGACGAAGTACTTGCGGAAAGGTATGAAGAAGAGGATACCGAGCATACCTCCGAAGAGCGAACTCAGGAAAACTTCGAGGAAGTTGACGGTGATTTCGGGGTGGGACGACTGGAGAATGTAGAGAGCGGGCAGTGTGAAGATAGTACCTGCCACGATTACGCCCGAGCAGGCGCCGATCGACTGGATAATGACATTCTGTCCGAGGGCATCCTTTTTCTTGAGCCATCCGGAGAGGCCCACAGCGATGATTGCGATAGGAATTGCGGCTTCAAACACCTGGCCAACCTTGAGGCCGAGGTAAGCAGCGGCGGCGGAGAATACTACCGCCAGTATGAGGCCGGTGATTACGGAGTAGGGTGTGACCTCAGCGTAGTCGTGTGCCGGGTGCATAATCGGGCGATACTCCTCGTCCTTACCCAGCTCGATGAAGGCGTTTTCCGGCAGGTCGATGGGATCCACATCGGCTGCAGGGAGGTCCGCCGGTTGTTTGATTGGTTCCATATTTTTGAGGTTAAATCATTGAATTCTTTTAAATGCCCAAATGACGGGAACTTATTTTGCGGGGATGATAAGTTTTTGGCCTGCGTTGATTTTGTCGTTCTTCAGCTTATTGGCGAGCTTGATTTTTGCCACGGAGGTGCCGTACTTCTGTGCGATTTTGCTCAGGTTCTCGCCCTTTGCCACAGTGTGTGTGATGTTCTTTTTGGCGGTAGAGGTTGTGGAGGCCTTGTTGTCCTTCTTTGTCTGACTCTTGTTCGTGGCTGAATTGTTGGCCTTGGGCGTCTCCTTCTTGGGCTCGGGCTTCTTGGTTTCGACCTTGGGCGCGGGCGCGGGCGCATCGGCGGTGGTCATGGGCTTGCCCACGACTGTGTCCAGAGGTGCCAGGGTAACGTTTTCGGCCACGGTATCCGTGGCGGCGACGGTGTTCTCGGCGGTTGTGGCCACGATACCCTCGGTCGCAGCCGGCGCTGCGGGTTTGTAGCGGCGCTTGACGGTGACGATTTTCAGCTTATTGCCGGCTTTGGCGTTCTTGCCCATCTTGGGGTTGGACTTACGGAGGGCGGCGACGGTGATACCGTACTTCTTGGCGATTTTAGTGAAAGTTTCACCACGCTTAATGGTGTGATACTGAACCACTTCCTCTTCGTAATACTCGCCTTTGGAGTCGCGGCCTACGGTAGCGCCCGTAGCGGGTTCTACGATGCCGCGGCGGGCATATTTTGCGGCGTTATGGTTGAGGATTGAGTCCTCGTTGGCTATGTAGGCATAGACCTGGAGCGAGGGGAGAACCAGCGAGTAGGGTCGGATGTCGCCGGGGATGTAGTCCTTGCGGAACTGGGGGTTTAAGGCTCGTATTTCGTCCACGGGGATGTCCAGCACCTCGGCGATCTGGTCGAAGTGGACGCGGTGGTTCACATGGATGGTGTCGGTAATGAGCGGTCGTTTGGCCAGGGCAGGTGAGATGCCATGGTCTTTATGGTAGTTCATGACGTAGTTTGCCGCGATGAACGAGGGGACATAGCCGCGGGTCTCGGTAGGCAGGAAGGGATAGATATCCCAGAAGTCATGCTTACCGTCGCCTGCGCGCCGCAGGGCCTTGTTGACGTTGCCCGGGCCGCAGTTGTAGGCGGCGATGGCCAGTGACCAATCATGATATGTGTTGTAGAGCTGCTTTAGGTAGCGGGCGGCGGCTTCGGAGGCGAGGTAGGGGTCGCGGCGCTGGTCCACAATGGAGTTCACTTCCAGGCCCAGACCGGTGGCTGTGGCGGGCATGAACTGCCACAGGCCCGAGGCACCGGCGCGCGAAACCGCCGTGGGCACAAGGGCCGACTCAATCACGGGCAAGTACTTGAGCTCCAGAGGCATACCATGGCGCTCGAGGGCCTCTTCGAAAATTGGCATATAGTACAGACTCAAACCCAGCATGTTCTCAACCAACTGCTTCTTGCGGTTGACGTAGAAGTTGATAACCGACTTCACGGGGGCGTTGAGCGGCATCTCGATTTCGGTGGGCAGGGCGCCGAGGCGGTCAAGAAGCACCTGGTCGGTGACGGCGTCGGAGGCTTTGCTGTCGGCATCATAGTCGAGGATGGCGTAATTGCGCAAGTACCAGTCCTCAAGCATCTTACGGGTGTCCGTTTCGAAGCTCTGGGGGAGCACTACCGTAGGCGAAAGGGAGGAATTGCTCACATCAAGCACCGATTGTGCCGCCAGGGGGAGGGCTGCCGCGAGACCTGTGCCGAAGGTGAGAAGTATTTTTGATAAGAGTTTCATGATTGGTATTGTAGTTTGGAGAGAATATTTTTAATTCGGTTTGATTCAGAAGTTTAACGCCCAGGTTATACCCACGCCCGGCACATTGGTGCCGCTTCCGGGCAGCAGCGATGGCGCCCAGTCCATGGACAGGTCCGGGGAGATGTCGAAGTGCGACAGCGACGCGTCCACGTAGGCGTCCACCATGGCTATCAGATAGACACCCACCATGGCGATGATGCACAGGTCGCGGTTGCGTCGGTAGTAATTCTTGCGCGACTGCAGCACGTTGGTGAGCCAGCTCTTGTCCAGGTCGCTCTCCTGCGTTGTCGGCGGGAAGAAGTCCATGTAGCTTTTGGTGTCCGGGTCGTTGTCCATTATATCACGGTACGCGCGCGTGTAATCCTGGAGCATGCCGTTGTTCCACGATGTTGCATAGGCAAGCCCTAAGTAACCGCCCACGATGATGGGGAGTTTCCAGTAGCGGCGGTTGTAGACCTGCCCCAGGCCGGGCAGCAGGGCGGAGTACCACACGGCCTTTGTCGGGTCAGGGTTGAACTCTTTGTCGCGTTCCTCCCAGCGGTCGTAGGGCGACTCGGTGTGGGCCTGGATGATGCTGTCGACGATAGCCTCTCCGGAGGGCTCGATGTCTTCGACGTCGAATGCTCCGAGGTCGACCACTGTGGTATCGGCTTGTGCGCTCTCGGAGTGGACGGTGCGGACGGGCATGCGCTTCTGCGCCGCTCCGGTCAGGAACGCGCACAGTATGAGCATTATTGAGAATATGATTCTACCCTTGCTGCTCATTTTGCATTTGCAGGGAGTCGAATATGGCGATGAGGCGCTCGAGCTCGTCGTCGTCCTTGAAGGAGAATGTGATTTTGCCGCGCCCCTGCTTGTCGCAGGCGAACTGCACCGGGGTGTGGAACACACTGCTGAGATGGCGCTTGAGCACATCGAAGTCGTCGTTGCGGAAGCGCGACTTTTCTTTGACCGGTTCCTCAGGTTTCTCTGTGGGGTTGGCATACTGCTTTGCGAGCTCTTCGACACGGCGCACCGACAGGCCGTGTTTCAGGATTTCCTCGTAGAGTTTAAGTTGCACGGCAGGGTCCGGGATGGTGAGCAGGGCGCGGGCATGACCCATGTCGACGCGTTTGTCGCGCAGACCCAGTTGAACCTCCGCCGGGAGTTTGAGAAGTCGCAGGAAGTTGGCTATGGTGGCGCGTTTTTTGCCGATGCGCTCGCTCAGACGTTCCTGCGTCAGGTTATACTGGTCAATGAGCTTGCGGAAGGTCAGAGCAATTTCGATTGCGTTGAGGTCCTCGCGCTGGATGTTCTCAATCAGGGCCATTTCGGTCAATTCGGCCTCGTTGGCGGTGCGTATATACGCCGGCACGGTGGTGAGGCCGGCCATCAGTGCGGCGCGGTAGCGGCGCTCTCCGGCTATAATCTGGTAACTGTCGGGACCCGTTTTGCGTAGCGACAGGGGCTGGATGATACCAAGCTGCCGGATTGAGGTTGCCAGTTCTTCCAGCGCCTCGTCGTCGAAGTTCGTTCGGGGCTGGTCGGGGTTAGGCGAAATGGCGTCGAGTGATATCTCGTTGATGGCCGACGAACCCGTGGCGGGTACATCGTCCATCGATATTAGTGAGTCCAGGCCGCGGCCCAGTGCATTGCGTTTTATTGCCATCAGTTCTTATTCAAGCTTCGCCGTGCTCCACTTGAGGTTTATTGGTTTGTGATAGTCAAGCTGCGCTTGAGGTTTATTGGTTT
>CAYNHP010000013.1:0-41093 GCA_964397235.1 uncultured Bacteroides sp.
TTTTGGTTTGTTTCGTTGGGGCAAAGGTAGGGATTTTTGTTGGATGGGCAAGTGTCCAATTTGTCCAAATGGCGGTTGGTTTTTATCGGCCGAGCACGGCCGATAACGGGGCTGCTGGGAGCTATTCGTCGGGGAGGGGGTAGCCGCTGAGGATGCCGAAGGGGGTGTCCTGGCCGAGGCGGACGATGTCGAGGATGTCGTCGGGGCGGAGGGGTTTGTCGCCCTGAACGTTTTCTACGCGGTATTTCCCTCCGCCGAGGTGGCGCATCTGGATGCTCTGGCCTTCTTTGCCTTCGAGGAGGAGCCGGGAGTCGACGGGCTGGTGGAGCAAGGGTTTGAGCTTGCGCTTGGGGACGGTGTCGTTGGCGATGGCTTCGCGGAGGGCTTCCCATGTGTCGAGGCCCATGTAGCGGGCGAGGATGTCGAGGGTTGAGCGTCGTGGGCTGCCGGAGTAAGGGATGACTCCGGTGAGGCGCTTGACGGTGTTGAGGGCCAGGGATTCGCCGGTGGCGGATTCGATGTCGTTGCGCAGCATTGCTGCTCCGGCGGGGGTGTCGACTTCGCAACCTACTTTTGCGCTTAGTATTGTGATGAGTTTTTGATCCATTTGCGGGGCTTTATCGGCTTTTTATCGGCCGAGCTCGGCCGATAACGGGACTATTTGGCGGGGGCGGGGGCGGGGTCGTCGGATCGGCGGGTTGCGTGGCGGGCGGCGGAGAGCATTACGCCGAAGGCCATGGAGGTGGCTACGACGGAGATGCCGCCTTTGGAGATCAGGGGCAGGGGCTGGCCGGAGACGGGGACTACGCCGGAGACGATGCACATGTGGAAGAGGGCCTGGAATACGATGACGAATGCGCAGCCCATGACGAGGGCTCCGGGCTCGGTGTGCTTGAAGCTGAGGGCGAGGTGGGCTGAGCGGCCGAGAATCCACATGAAGGCCAGGGGGATGAGGAGTGCGCGGAAGAGGCCGAGTTCTTCGACGATGATGGCGAAGATATAGTCGGAGAAGGCCAGGGGGAGTCGGGCGTTTTCGCGCGATTTGCCGATTCCGACGCCGAAGAGGCCGCCGTGGGCCTGGGCGATGTAGCTGAGCTGTTCCTGCTGATTTTCAACGCTGAAGGCTTCTTTCTGCTTGTCGGGGCGGAAGTGGCGCTTGACGCGGTTGCGCCATGTTTCGCCGCGTCCGTCGGCGGCGGCTGAGGCTTCTTCTTTGTTGAGGGTGAGAGTCATTTCCTGGCGAGGGGTGAGTTTGTGGTCGTCCTTGAGTTTTGTCTTGGCGTAGTATGCGCTGCCGCCGCAGACTCCGAATATGACGAGAGCGAGGGCGAATTTTTTCCAGCCCATGCCGCCGACCCACATCATGGAGACGCAGATTGCGGCTGTGACGATGGTGTTTGAGAGTCCCTGGGTGAAGAGGAGTCCGCAGCATGCGCCGGTGAAGATGATGCATAGCCACCACCCGGTGCGCGAGACGTCGCCGGTTCGCTTGTCCTTGAATTTGTTGAGAATCCACCCGATGCCGAGCGCTGCGGCGAGCTTCATGAGTTCGGCCGGCAGGACGGGGGTGGAGCCGATCATGATGGCGCGCGTGGCGCCGTTGACGGCTGTGCCGAAGAAGAGGACGTAGGTCATCAGGCCGAGGCAGCCGACGACGTAGAAGGGTATGGCGGAGAAGAGGTAGCGGTAGGGGATGCGCTGCATGATGAGCATGATCAGGAAGCCGGCGATGATGAATTTGCCGTGGCGGATCAGGGGCGAGAATACGTCGCCGTCCTGGACTTCCTGGATTGATGCGGAGAAGAGTTCGACGATGGCGAAGATGACCAGCACGATGTATGTTCCCCACAGGTGATGGTCGGTGCGGGTCTTTTTCTTGGGCACTTCGGCCGCAACCTGCGGCTCTATTGCGAGAGAGGACATTGGGAGGTTTATAGGTTTATAGGTTTATGGGTTTAGGGGTGCCGCGCGAGGTTTATGGCTTGAGGGCGTTGATGGCGTCTTTGAATTGGCGTCCGCGGTCCTCGTAGCTTTTGAAGAGGTCGAAGCTGGCGCAGCAGGGGGAGAGGAGGACGGTGTCGCCGGGTCCGGCCAGGCGGCGGCAGGCTTCGACGGCGTCGGCCAGCGAGTGGGTGTCGGTGACGGGAACGACGTCGGCGAAGAAGTCGATGATTTTCTCGTTGTGTAGGCCCATGGCGACGATGGCCTTGACCTTCTGGCGCACCAGGGGGAGGATTTCGGAGTAGTCGTTACCTTTGTCCTTGCCGCCGAGGATGAGGACGGTGGGGCGGTTCATGGCTTCGAGGGCATACCAGCAGGAGTTGACGTTGGTGGCCTTGGAGTCGTTGATCCAGCGGACGCCGTCGATGTCGCGGACGAATTCGAGGCGGTGCTCCACGCCGTGGAAGTCGCTGAGGGCCTGGCGTATAGTGTCCTTGCGGATGTCGAACAGGCATGCGGATATGCCGGCGGCCATGGAGTTGAACACGTTGTGGAGGCCGTTGAGGGCGAGGTCGGCGCGGGGCATGGAGAAGGACGTGCCCGGGGTGTTGAAGATGAGGTTGTTTTCGGCGTCGATATATGCGGCGGTGTCCTCCTCGCGGTGTTCGGCGAAGGGGAGCATGCGGGCATCGGTGGATATACGGCGGAGTTGCTCGGTGATGACGGGGTCGTCCTTCCAGAAGATGAAAGCGTCCTGAACGGTCATGTTCTGCAGGATTCGGAACTTGGCGTTGACGTAGTTCTGCATCAGGTGGTCGTAGCGGTCGAGGTGGTCGGGTGTGATGTTCATCAGCACGGCGATGTTGGCCCGGAAGGTGTACATGTTGTCCAGCTGGAAAGAGCTAAGTTCGACCACATAGACCGGGTGTGGGGCGCGTGCCACCTGGTATGCGAGGCTGAAGCCCACATTGCCGGCCAGGCCCGCGTCGATGCCGGCGCTGGTGAGGATGTGGTGGATGAGCATGGTCGTGGTGGTCTTGCCGTTACTGCCGGTGATGCACACCATCTTGGCGTCGGTGTAGCGTCCGGCGAACTCGATTTCGCTGATGACGGGTATGCCTTTTTCGCGGATTGCCACGACTACGGGGGCGTCGAGGGGGATTCCGGGGCTCTTGACCACCTCGTCGGCGCTGAGGATGCGTTCGAGGGTGTGCCCGCCCTGCTCGAAGGGGATTTCCTCGCGGGTGAGTATGTCGGCGTATTTGGGCGCGATGGAGCCGAAGTCGCTCAGGAACACCTTGAAACCCTTGTCTTTGGCCAGGATTGCAGCTCCGACGCCGCTCTCGCCGGCGCCGAGCACCACTATATATTTGTTTTCGCTATTCATAATTCTATGGGTTGGAGATTAAAAGATTAGAAGATTAGAAGATTAGAAGATTAAAGATTATAAGGTAAAAGGAGGGGTGATTATAAGATTAAACGGATTAAAAGGGGCTGGGGCATCCGCTAATCTCTTCATCATTGATTGCTTAATCTACTCATCTCTAATCTTTTAATCTGCGATTATCGGATTTTGAGGGTTACGAAGGTGAGGACGGCCAGGATGATGCCGATGATCCAGAAGCGTGTGACGATTTTCTGCTCGGCGATGACGTTGAATGGCCGCTGGATGAGTGCGTCGATGGTTCCGTTGCCCGGCTTCTGGAAGTGGTGGTGCAGGGGGGTCATCTTGAAGATGCGCTTGCCGCCCGACTTCTTGAAATAAGCCACCTGGAGCACCACCGAGAGGTCCTCGGCGTAGAACAGGAGGCAGAGGATCGGCAGGAGCAGTTCCTTGTGGATGAGGATTGCGAACACGGCTATGACGCCCCCGAGGGTGAGGCTGCCCGTGTCGCCCATGAACACCTGCGCCGGCGATGCATTGTACCACAGGAAGCCAATGAGCGAGCCTATAAATGCCGCCATATATACCACTAACTCAGTACTTTGGGGCACATACATAATGTTGAGGTAGGCCGAGTAAATTAGGTTACTGCCGAAGTAGGCCATTAGGATCAGGGCCGCACCGGCGATGGCCGATAGGCCTGCGGTCATGCCGTCGAGGCCGTCGTTGAGGTTGGCACCGTTGCTGGTGGCGGCCACCAGGAATATAATCACCAGGAAGAGCACAATCCAGCCGCCCACCTGAGCGTAGTCGCCCATCCAGCGCGTGAGCGAGGCGTAGTCGAAGTTGTTGTTCTTCACGAAGGGGATGGTGGTCTGGGGCGACTTCACCTGGTCGCTTTCATAAATCACCTCCTCCACCATGTGGGTGTTCTGATTGACCACCTCGGAGTTCTGGACGATGACCACGTCGGGGTTGAGGTACATCGTTCCTGCCACCACCAGGGCGATGCCCACCTGCCCGGCAATTTTGTACATGCCGCGGATGCCGTCCTTGTTGCGGCGCTTGAACTTCATGTAGTCGTCGGTGAATCCGATGGCGCCCAGCCAGACGGTGGTGAGCAGCATCAGCAACATATACACGTTGGAGAGGTCGCCCACCAGCAGGCAGGGAATGAGGATACTGAAAATGATGATGATGCCGCCCATGGTCGGGGTACCGGTTTTTTTCAGCTGCCCTTCCAGGTCGAGGTCGCGGATGATTTCGCCGATCTGCATCCGCTGGAGCCGCCGGATGATATAGCGGCCCATGAAGATGGCCAGGAGCAGTCCGAGCACGAAGGCAAAGGCGCTGCGGAAGGTCAGGTAGTTCATCAGGCGTGCGCCCGGCATGCCAACCTGCTGGAGGTATTCAAAGAGGCTGTAAAGCATAGCTTACTTATTGGGATTGTACAACTTAAAGGCTTCGGCCACCTGCTCGCGGTCGTCGAAATGAGTTTTGATGTCGCCGATGATCTGGTAATCCTCGTGGCCCTTGCCGGCGATGAGGATTACGTCGCCCGCCTCGGCCACCTGCGCCGCGCGGCGGATTGCCTCAGCGCGGTCTACGATGACCTCCGTGTGGCAGTCGGAGTCGGGTGCGAGTCCCTCCTGCATCTGCGCCAGGATGTCCTCGGGGCGTTCGTGGCGTGGGTTATCGGAGGTGAGGATGAGGATGTCGGAGCGCCGCTGGGCTTCGCGGGCCATGATGGGGCGCTTGCCGGCGTCGCGGTCGCCCCCGCAGCCGCATACGGTGATGACGCGCACGGGTTGCGCGGCGGCGGACTTGTAATTGTCGATGGTGGTAAGCACGTTCACCAGCGCGTCGGGGGTATGGGCATAGTCGACGATGGCCGTCACGCCGTAGCCCGACGGCACGGGCTGGAAGCGGCCCGCCACGGGGTAGAGGGCGCTGATGTGGCGGAGCACCTCCTCGCGCGGTACGCCAAGCAGGCGTGCGGCGCCGTAGACGGCCGCAAGGTTCGAGGCGTTGAATTCGCCCACGAAGCGCGTTTCCACCTCGGTGCCGTCGATTTCGAGCAACATCCCGTCGAGGCGGTCCTCCAGGATGCGCACGCTGAAGGTTGCCACACCTCCCACGGAGTAGGTGCTGACCGCTGCTGCCGTGTTCTGCACCATGACGGCGCCGTTGCGGTCGTCGGCGTTGACCAGTGCGAAGGCGTCGGCACTGAGGCCGTCGAAGAAACTCTTCTTTGCCTTGAGGTATTCGGCCATGGTCTTGTGGTAGTCCAGATGGTCGCGTGTGAGGTTGGTGAAAATGCCGCCGGCGAAGGAGAGTCCGGCGATGCGGTGCTGATGGGCGGCATGACTGCTGACCTCCATGGCCGCGAAGGTGCATCCGGCGTCGACCATGCGGCGCAGCAGGGCGTTGAGTTCCACCGGCCCGGGGGTGGTGTGGGTCGCCGGCACCACTTCGCCGTCGATATAATTGGCCACGGTGGAGAGCAAGCCCGCGCGCAAGCCCCGCATGCGCGCCATCTCGTAGAGCAGTGTGGCTACGGTGGTCTTGCCGTTGGTGCCCGTGACGCCCACGAGGGTCATGCTCTCGGAGGGGTCGCCGTAGAATCGCGAAGCCAGCAGTCCCAGGGCCACGCGCGTGTCGGGCACGAGGACGGTGAGACAGTCGGCGGGCACATCGGCGGGCACTTCCTCCACCACCAGCACGCGGGCTCCGGCGGCGATGGCTGCAGGGATGTAGCGATGGCCGTCGGCGGCCACACCGCGCACGGCTACGAATAGCGTGCTTGCGGCGGCACGACGGGAGTCGTCAGTGATAGCCTCCACGGGCATTTCGGGCTCGTAAGGGCCGCGGAGTTCCTTGGTCGGGAGTGCATCCAGGAGGGTTTCGAGGGTGTTGGACAGTTCCATCAGTTATGTCGTAGGGTTAGTTTCACTTTGGTGCCCGGACCTGCCGTCGTACCGGCCTCCGGACTTTGCGATGCCACGTAGCCGATGCCGTTGAAATCCACGGCGTAGCCATGACTCTCCAGGGTGGTGAGTGCCTCGCGGATACTGATGCCCTTGACGTCGGGGACAGTGCCCGGCGGGCAGGAGTCGTTGGGATGGCGCAGGGCTCGCATGTTGCCGAGCTTCAGTTCGGAGTGTATGGCCGTGTGCTGGCGGTTGTTCAGGGCCGAGTAGAGCACCGGCTCGTCCTTGACGCCGGCCGCCGGCTGGTAGTGGGGGTCGTCGGAGAGCATCCCGCGGGCATAGAGTTTCAGGGCCGTGTTTTTCAGCACCGCACCGGCGCTGAGTGCCGGACCGCGGTAGGGTACCTTGGGGTCGGAAATCACCACTATGCAGGTGTATTTCGGGTTCTCGTAGGGGAAGAATCCGCAGAAGGTCACGCGGTAGTGGCCTTCGATGTAGCCTCCCTTGAAAGGCGGCAGCTTGATGGAGTCGCCGTTGGCGTCCACACGCGGGCGGTTGTCCTCCTTGGCCAGCTTGCAGGTGCCCGTTTTTCCGGCAATCTCCACGATGTCGCTCTTGAGGGCCTTGGCCGTACCCCCTTCGCCCCACACCACCTCGCGCATCATCGCCCGCAGGGTGCGTGCGTTCTTTTCCGACATCATGTTCTCGCGGATGTAGGTCACGGGAATTATGGAGTCCACTCCGGCGGGTGATCGCAACCCCTTGACCAGTCGCGGGCGGACGAAGTGGCCGTCGTTGGCCACGGCGTTGTAGAAGGCGCAGGTGTAGAGCGGCGGAATCATGGTCGAGTAGCCGAACACCATGCGCGAGAGGGCCACCTTGTCCTGATGCTTGTTGCCCAGACGCGCGAAGGAGGGCCGGCGCTCGTGGGCGATGCCCGTGCCGAAGCGGTCGAAGAATCCCATCTCCGCCAGGTCGGCGCGGAACTGGTTGAGGTCGTCGTTATAGTAGGGCATGGTCATCTTCACCATGCCGATGTTGGACGAATATTCCAGGAACCGGCTCACGGGGAGTCCGGCCGGGGAGTGGGTGTCGTTGATGGGGCGGTCGTTGAGGTAGCGGAAGGAGCGGCCGATGCTGTACATCTGGTTGGGGTGAGCAAAGCCCTTCTCCAGAGCCACCGCCATGCTCATGACCTTCATCACCGAGCCCGGCTCGTAGCCCAGCACCGAGCGGTTGAGTGCTTCGATGTAGCGCGGGCGTGCGCTCTTCTTGTCGAGCTCGAGGTTGGAGATGGCCTTGATGTCGCCCGTGGCCACCTCCATGAGGATGGCCGTGCCCCAGTCGGCATGCGACAGAAGCAACATCTCGCCCAGTTCGCTCTCGAGGATGTCCTGCATGGTGATGTCGATGGTGGTGGTGATGTCGTAACCGTCGATGGCGGGGATGTCCGTCACATACCTTGTGCCGCGTGTGGAGAGGGTCTTGCGGTTGAGTCCTTTCTTGCCGTAGAGCAGGGTGTCCAGGGCGTATTCCAGTCCCGAGCGGCCGTGGACGTCGGAGCTCTCCTCCGTCATGCCCACACGACCGATGCTAAGGCGGGCCATCTTGCCGAAGGGGTATGCGCGCTTCATGACCTGGTCGGCCTTGAGACCGCCGCGCTGGGCATAGCGTCCGCCAAGGTCGCGGAAGAAGGGGAAGCCCTTGATTTTGTTCACCATCTCGCGCGAGACCTCGCGGGCGAGGACGAAGTTGCGGGTGCGGTCCTTGCGCGGGGGTTCGAGGGCGGCGTCGATCTTGGCCAGCCACTCCTTGGCGCTGTAGGGCGGGAAGTAGCGGCTGAGCGAGTCGGCCAGCTCCTTCTTGGCCTCGGTGAACTCGATGATGCGGAAGCCGGGCGTGCGGAGGTCCATCATCACGTTGTAGTAGTAGAGGTTGGTGGCCAGGATGGAGCCGTCGGCGGCGAGGATTTCACCGCGCAGCGGGGTGACCCACATGGAGTCGCGGAGGGTCGAGAGGCCCATGCGGTTCCAGTCGTCTCGGTGGACGGTGGTGGTGCGGACCATGTAGAACACCACCGCGCCAGTGATAAGCAGGGCGATGATGAAAATCAGCAAAAAGCGCAGAATCAGCATCCCGTGCGCACGACCAATGGTTGCACCGGTATTTTGGGGAGTCTTTTTCTTGGGTGCCATGGGTCAGTCGTTATCGAGGGTTATGATTCGCGGACGTCGTTCGGGGATGGCCAGGCCAAGGTGGAGGGAGTCCACCAGGTGGAGCATGGCGCTCTCGCGGGTGAGGGTCATGTAGCGCGACCGTTCCTTCTGCTTGGCCGTGTTCATCACGTGGATCTGTGTCTTCAGCGATGCTATCTTGTTCTCGTTGGTGGTGCACTCGAAGCGCAGGGCAATGACGCCCACGCAGCTGAGCACCAGGAAGGCCGTGGTGAAGAAATGGCGTATGAAGAACTTGCTCGAGACTGTCTGTCCCTGCAGAAACATCTTGGCGCCGTGGCCAAAGGAGTGGAGAAAGGAGGTGAATTTCATATCAGATTTTTTCGGCTACCCTTAATTTGGCGCTGCGGCTCCGTGGATTGGCCTCCACCTCGGCGGCGTCGGGCACTATTGGTTTGGATGTGAGTACTTTCAGGGGTGCGTTGCGCCTGCCGTATACGTCCTCGTCTGAACGCCCGTCCACATTGCCGGTGCGCATGAAATTCTTGACCATGCGGTCCTCCAGGGAGTGGTAGGTGATTACTGCCAGCCTACCGCCGGGCCGCAGGGCCTCGACAGAGGCTTTGAGCAGTGCCTCGAGGGCGTCCATCTCGCCGTTGACCACTATCCGGAGGGCCTGGAACACCTGCGCGAGCTCCTTCTTTTCCTGCGCCGGGTTGATCAGCGGGCGGACCGCCTCGACCAACTGCCCCGTGGTGGTGATGGGTGCCACGGAACGCAGGTTCACAATCCGGCGGGCCATCTTGCGCCCGGCGCGCAGGTCGCCGTAAAGGGTGAGCCAGCCGGCCAGGTCGGACTCGGAGGCGGAGGCCAGGAGTGTTGCGGCCGTGACCGAGCTGTCGCGGTTCATGCGCATGTCCAGCGGGGCGTCGGCGCGGAATGAAAAACCGCGTTCAGCCTCGTCGAAGTGGTGGAATGACACGCCGAGGTCGGCCAGGATTCCGTCGACTTTCCCCTCGAGGTGGAAGTAGTCGGCGTAGTTGGACAGGTATCGGAAGTTGCCGTGCACCGGCGTGAACTCCTCCGTGGCCTCGGCGCGCTCGATGGCGTCGGAGTCCTGGTCCAGTGAGTACAGGTGTCCGTCGGTGAGGCGCTCAGCGATGGCACGGGAATGACCACCCCCGCCGAGGGTTACGTCGATGTAAATTCCTCCGGGGTGGATGTCGAGGGCCTCCAGACATTGGGGCAGCAGGGCGGGAATGTGATATACCGGTTGGCTCATAGGACTCTGTTACGCGGGCGGGCGCGCGATTATTTTAGAGCCCAAAATTAGTGCTTTTTTTCGATTTTTCCCAGTAGAGAACGCGAAAAGTTATCTACACGACCGCCACTTTTGCAAATTCGTTTACAAACACAACTCCCCGACCGGTATCCGTGGCAACCCTAAGAGATTGATAATCCCCGAATTATACCCGTTTACGAAAGTTAATCAGGCAAGGTAAGAGTAACCGAAGGCACGTGCCCCCGGATCCAAGAATTGACGGCGGTCGTGTCGCTCTCAGCCTCCTGCGTATCCATGGGGAGTGTCATGATTCGGGTTACGCGCGCCTCCGGGATTATATGACTCTTAAGTTCTGAAAGTGAGGGCGTTGCAGTGAGGTTGTGATACTCCCCGTAGGTCCAGCTCAGGAATGCGGCATTGTCGGCGATGCCGCGGCGGTCCAGCAACCATCCCCCCTGCAGTGCTATGGGGGCGGAGGCGACCGATACGTCGCTCGGGGCAGGGTAGCTGACAATGTTTCCGTCTTTGTCCATCAGGATGAACACATGGTCGTTGTAATTGCCCGAGGTCTGATACACTTTTGCCTTGGGCATGGCGGCCTGTGTGGGAATCTCCACGACTTCGGGACGGGGAATGTTTACGCCGGTGCCTTCGGGGTGTTCGGGCTGGGCAATTTCTCTCTTTGTCTGACATGCACCGAGAGCTAACAGTGCGCAGGCGAGTAACAGTATGTATTTCATTTTTAATTATTTGTCGAGGTGGATATTTGGGTTTTTGTCAAAATGTCAAAGTGTCAAAATGTCGAGTGGTTCGGGTGTCAAAGTGTCAAGGTGTCAATTTGTCAAAGTGTCGAGTTGTTTGGGTATCAATGAGTCGGGTGGGGTCAGAACCCAACGTCGAAGTTCTGCGCGGGCAGGTGGGGATAGGCGCACATAACCCATTCTTTACCATTTCCGAAAACCATACCGTGGCAACGGTCGGCCGCATCGGGCATGGATTTAGAATTGAGAACGATGGCATGGAGATCACCCGCACAAACATCCTTTTCATATTCCTGCGGGATTTGGTTGAAGGCGATCAGGAGGTCGGGAGAGTCGCCGAACCGGGCTCGTGGCACTATCTTGTGCACGAACCGTCCCACGCGGGAGGGTACACCGGGTCCCAGGGCAATGGTTTTGGGCCGGAAATGGACCGCCAGTCGGACGAGGAGTTTCCAATCGTGGGCGCTGAGGATGTCGTCGGGCACATGCGCGTAGGCGTAGTAGCTGTGGGGCTGGTGCAGTACTTCGGTGATGAACCGGTATGCGTAGGGGGAATGGACACCGAAGCCGCGCCCGTGGCGCAGTCGTTGGAAAGCTTTCCGGAGTCCCATCACACCATGAGCAGTTTGTTGCGGCGGGCCGCGCGAAGCAGTCCGGCAAGTACTATAATATATATAAGTGTTACGCAGGCATAGGCCACGCGACCAGTGGCAGCCAGCGACTCCGGCGCGAAGGTCATCACAATGTCCGACCGACCGGCAGGCAGTTCTACGGCCCGGAGGATATAGTTTACGCGAGCAAGTTTTGCGGGCTGCCCGTTTACCGTCGCCTTCCAGCCCCATGGGAACCACACCTCCGAGAACACGCCGATCCCGCCCGCGCGGGTGTCGGCCTCGTAGGTCACGCGGTTGGGAGTGTAGGAGGTCATGCGGATGGTGTCGCCCGGCACGAGCGACTCGCAACTTTGTGGCAGTGCGTCCTCAAAACGGCGGTCGGCCACCACGGCATGGCGCAGGTTTACCCGGGCGGGGTCGAGCATGGCCATCTCGGCGTCGGCACCGTCGACCCACACCACGCTGTCGGCCAGCCACGCAGCCCCGTAGGCGTGGGTGTTCTTGAGCACGGGCGCCTGAGTGTCGCCGGTGATGATATATCGCGCGTTGAGCATGTCGGCCACCTCATAGCCCGCCCGCAGGGTGGCGGCAAGCTCGGCATGGGCCGGGTCGTCCAGCTCGGGGGCGTCGCGGAAGTAGCCCACCTGCAGCATGGGCATGAGTTTGCGCTGGATCAGGTCTTCGTAGCGGTTGAGCTTGGCGGCATGGTAGCCGCCTACCATATGGTGGAAGTAGGAGCGGTTCGGACTGCTGAACCCCGGTATGTCCAGCACGCGGTAGTGATCATCGGCGCCGTCAGCGAGGATGGCTTGGTCGATGGCATCGGGCTCGAAGGTGATGTCGCCCTTGAGGGGTTCGGTGCCGAAGGACGAATGACTGACGTAGCGCTTGTTAACCGCGTAACCGTCGGCTCCCACCAGTACTACCAGTGCGCCGGCCACAACTCCGCGGCGGGCTTTCTCCGCCAGGAGAAGCCATAGGAAGGCAGCGCCCAGGAGGATGAATATGAGCGACCGCCACGCATCGGCGCGCACGAGGCCTTGGCGCAACTCGCTGACGGCCTTGGCGTTGGCTCCGGTGACGAGTGAGTAGTAGTCGGCCACCTGATTGAGCTGGGCCTGGGTGGCTCCTTGGGAAGCGTAGTACTGCATCGCCTGCTGCTGCACCATCGAGGCGGTGGCGCGGTCGGTGTCGTTGATGCTCTCGCCGGCCAGTCCGGGCGCAAGGGCCAGTAGCAGACAAAGTGCCGCGGGCACTCCGAAACTCCAGCATACGGGGCGCAGGAGTGTCCCGCGTTCCTGCGCCGGGGTGTCGAATATGCGCGAGAGGGCAAGTACCGCCATCAGGGGTATTGCGAATTCGGCCACCACCAGAATACTTTCGACTGCGCGGAATTTGCTGTACATCGGGAAGTTATAAATCATCAGGTCGGACAACCATTCCCAGTTGTATCCCAGCGCCAGTGCGCAGGAGAGCAGTGTCGAAGTGAGCATGGCCCATTTCAGCGGTCCCTTCACTATCACGCATCCGAGGATGAACAGTGCAAAAATTATCGCGCCGACATATACCGGGCCGTTGGTGCCCTCGGAGTCGTTGAAGTACTGCGTCATATATGGCAGCAGGGTGGCGTCCGGGTAGTTGGCGGCCTCGGGCAGGCGGTCGAGCGTCATGCGCTCCATAGCGCCCCCTTCGGGCCGGGCCGAAGCACCCCCCTTGATGTTGGGCACCACCAGTGAAAGCAGTTCCGAGCGTCCATAGCTCCAGCCCACAATCTCGCCCTTGGGCAGTCCGCCGGTGGGACGCTCCGCAGGGGTGGCGTCGTCGGTGGTCAGAGGGGTGAGTTCCGACTGCGAGCGCTTGGTCTCCTTGGAGTACTCATATGTATTATATAAGGAGGGGAGATTGGCGCCGATGGCCAGTGCGCCGCAGAGTATTGCCAGTCCCGTGCCGACGAGCCAGTTGCGGATTTCGTGTTTGCGTATGGCCTCAATCATGTAGCAGATGGCAAGAATCACCATCACCAGACCGAAATAGTAGGTCATCTGGGGGTGGTTGGCGTTGAGCTGGAGCATGGCAAAGAGGCTCAGCAGGGCAGCGCCGACCACAGGACGGTGGTTGTAAACCAGGATAAAACCCGCTATTGTGGGCGGGATGTAGGTCAGGGCGAGGAACTTCCATATGTGTCCCGCTCCTATGATTATTACAAAGTAGGTGGAGAAGCCCCAGGCCAAGGCGCCGAGTAGTGCCAGGTACCATCGCTGCTTCAGTGCGAAGAGGAGAATCAGGAACCCCGTCATCATCATGAACAGCAGGTTGGAGGGGGCCGGTAGATAGAGGCCGTAAAGACCGTTGAGCCAGTTGAAAAGACTGTTCGACGGGTATGACGGCGAAATCTGGAAGGTGGGCATACCGCCGAAGAGGGCGTCGGTCCATAGGGCCTTCTCGCCGGTTGCCGCCTCGTATTGGGCGGCCTCATGACCGTTGGCTATGCCCTGCTGCATGTCGGGTTGCTGCAGGGAGTGCCCCTGGAGGTTGTCGGGATAGAAAAAGGCGATGGATACGATGGCTATCACGACCAACGACACGAAAAATCCCCACACCTGCGGGCGACGGATGTACTCAGTTATTCTGCTCATGGTAATGTTTTTTGCAAAGATAAAGAAAAAAGTTGGATTGCCGGTTTTTTGAGGGTTAATGTTTAGGGTTTAACGTTTAAGGTTTAATGTTTAAGGGTGGTTACGACCCTTGGCGGAGTACATGACCCGGAGCCAGGATTTGCAGGCGGAAACCATCCTGCAGAAGGCTCAAAAAACAAGAAAGAGAAGTTTCACAACTTCTCTTTCCCAAAAACCTTTATCTTAATCTAATACTATGAAAAACACATTGCAAAATTATTGCCTTTTTGCCACCTGTGCAAGTATTTCGATTGGAGATATTTGGAAATAATTGTCGGAAATGCGACTATTAACACTAATTAACAAGGATGCGTGTGTTTTTTACCCATGGCGAACGGCAAAATAATCTTGTAAACCGAGAATTTACAATCTTTAATTTTCGATATGTGGACTTTTTTTATTAACTTTGTGGCTGTAACGGGCGCGCGCCCGTGCGTAATGCCTTAACGGCAACTCAGATTATGAACACACCTTTACGAATTCTCATAAGTGGCGGTGGTACGGGCGGTCATATCTTCCCGGCCCTGTCAATAGCCGCAGCCCTGGAACGCCGTCATCCGGGTTGTGAAATCCTCTTTGTGGGCGCCGACAACCGCATGGAGATGACCCGCGTGCCGGCGGCGGGCTACCGCATCGAGGGTCTGCCCGTGGCGGGCTTTTACCGCCGCAAAATCTGGCGCAACTTCGGCGTACTGCTCAAACTCTTCCGCAGTATGCGGCGTGCCCGCGCCATCGTGCGCCGGTTCCGCCCCGACATCGCCATCGGCGTGGGCGGGTATGCGAGCGGTCCTACGCTCAAGGCCGCCCAGCGCGCAGGCGTACCGACGGTGCTGCAGGAGCAGAATTCCTACGCGGGTGTCACCAACAAGCTCCTGGCCAAGCGCGCCAAGGCCATATGCGTGGCCTACGAGGGCATGGAGCGCTTCTTCCCCGCCGACACTATCATCCTCACCGGCAACCCGGTGCGCAAGGCGCTCTCGGAATGCACACTGTCTCCCGCCGAGGCCCGTACAGCCCTCGGCGTCAATCCCGACCGGCCCCTGCTGCTGATCGTGGGCGGGAGTCTGGGGGCCCGGACGCTCAACGAGGCCGTCATGGACGCCATCGCTTCGGGCAAAGCGGCGCAAGCACCGTTCGACATCCTGTGGCAGACGGGCAAGACGGACTACGACCGATGCGCGGCCTTCGCCGCAGAACATCCGCTGCCCAACGTCAAGGTCACGGAGTTCGTGGCCGATATGCCCGCGGCCTACCGCGCAGCCACGGTGGTGGTGTCGCGCGCCGGTGCAGGCACCATCAGCGAACTTCAGGACCTGGGCAAAGCCTCGATACTGGTGCCGTCGCCCAACGTGACGGAGGACCACCAGCGCCACAACGCCGAAGCACTCGCCTGCCGCAACGCGGCAATCATGGTCACGGATGCCGACGCACCCGCCCGACTGTGGGACGAGGCCTGCGCGCTCATGGCCGACCCGGCCCGCATCGCGGCTATGGAGCAGGCAGCCGCCGACATGGCCCTGCGCGAGGCCGACGAAAAAATAGCCGACGCTATCGACCGCGTCCTTCAACAAAAGTAAGCTTATGGAAATCAAGGATATAGAAAGAGTATACTTCGTCGGCATAGGCGGCATAGGCATGGCGGCGCTCGCCCGCTATTTCATGTCGCTCGACCTGCCCGTGGCGGGTTACGACCGCACCCCTTCGGCCCTCACCGCCGAGCTGGTACGCGAGGGCGCGGCAGTGAGTTTCGACGACTCCATGGATGCTGTACCCGAGCCCTTCCGCACCCCGGAGGGTACGCTTGTGGTCTACACCCCTGCCGTGCCTGAGAGCAACATCCCCCTGAGCTTCTTCCGCCGCGAGGGCTTCGAGGTGCGCAAGCGCGCATACGTGCTGGGGCAGGTGTCGCGCCACTCCAAAGGCATATGCTTTGCCGGCACCCACGGCAAGACGACCACCTCCTCCATGGCCGCCCATGTGCTCCAATGCGGCATCGGCTGCAATGCTTTCCTGGGCGGTATCCTGCGTGAATACAACTCCAACCTCATGCTCAGTCCGGGGGCCGAATTCTGCGTCATGGAGGCCGACGAGTACGACCGTTCCTTCCACCAGCTATCGCCCTACATAGCCGTAATCACCGCCACCGACCCCGACCACCTGGACATCTACGGCACCGAGGAGGCCTACCTCGAGGGATTCGCCCGATTTACAGAGCTCATCGTACCCGGCGGCGCGCTGGTGGTCCGCGAGGGCCTCAAGCTGGTGCCGCGTCCGGGCAAGGATGTGCGCGTGTTCACCTTCGGGCGCCGGTCGGGCGACTTCCACGCCGCCAACGAGCGCTTCGGTCAGGGTACGGTCAAATTCGATTTCGTACACCCTGACGGTGTCATCCGCGACATCGAACTGGGCGTGCCGGTGGATGTGAACATAGACAACGCCGTGGCAGCCCTCGCGGGCGTATGGCTCACCGGTAGCCTCACCCCCGAACTTGCCCGCCGCGCAATGGCTTCCTACCCCGGTGTGGAGCGCCGCTTCGAACGGCGCTGGCAGGAGTCGGGCAACGAGGGCCGCGTCATCATCGACGACTATGCCCACCACCCGGCTGAGGTGGCCCGCAGTATCGAGAGCGTCCGCGCCGTGTACCCCGGACGCCATATCACCGTGGCCTTCCAGCCCCACCTCTACAGCCGCACGCGCGACTTCGCCCCCGACTTCGCCGCAGCGCTCAGCGGCGCCGACGCCGTTGTGCTGGCCGATATTTACCCGGCGCGCGAACTCCCCATCGAGGGTGTGAGCTCAAAAATCATCTTCGACGACATAAAATGCGCCGATAAAGTGATGATTTCCAAAGAAGACTTTGTAACTACGATGAAAAATCGTAATTTTGACATCCTGTTGACCCTTGGCGCCGGCGACCTCAACCTGCAGATCGACCCGCTGGTACAACAACTGCAAGAGAAAGCTTAAAGATGAGTCGTAAGTCAGTGTTCATGTGTGTGCTCAGCCTCCTGATGGTGGCCTACTGCTGCTGCGCCCTGGTGGTGTCGGCCCGTATGTCGCACCGGGCGGTGCTCAAAAGCGTACGTGTGGACCTGTCCGACCCCAAAAGCCGTTTCGTCAACGTGCTGGACGTGCTCCACGAGGCTCAGCTGGACCCCGACACCGTAGGCGGAATCCTCCGCGACAACTTCGACCTCTTCGCCCTGGAGCAGCGTCTGAAAGCTTCCGACAAGCTCCAGAGCGCCAACGCGATGATTCTCTCCGACGGTACGCTCGTCATCGAAGCCACCCCCATGGTGCCCGTGGCCCGTGTGTTCGAAAAAGGTAAGCCGTCGTACTACATCAACGCCTCGGGCAAGCGAATAGCCGCCGAGCTGCGCTATCACATCGACGTGCCGGTGCTGGTGGGAACCTTCGACTCCGTACACCCCGCCTCGCGCCTACTCCCGCTGCTGGACTACATAGCCTCCAACCCCAAGGTCAGTGCGCTGGTGGCCACGGTTACGCAGGAGCCCGACGGCAACATCATCCTGGTACCGAACATCGTGGGCCATGTGGTCAACTTCGGCGATACGTCCATGGTGCAGGACAAATTCCGGCGCCTGCGCGCCTTCTACCGCCACGTGGCGCCCTACGAGGGCTGGACCGCCTACGACACCGTAGCCGTGAAGTGGCGCGACCAGGTGGTGGCCTCCAAGCGCAACCATGTGGTTCCGGCGGCTGCACTCCCGACCGAGGAAGAGAAGACGGGCGAGTGGGACATCGACTCCGACTCCACCTTCATGACCGACCTCACTCCCCATCAAATCAGAAACAACCAATAATCTAATCCGATACCTCCTAACAAAAATATTACAGTGGATCTCAAGACAATAGTTGCATTAGAAATCGGCTCGTCCAAGATAAAAGGCGCCGTAGGCTCCGTCGCCCCCGACGGCAGTCTGTCCGTCCTGGCCGTGGAGGAAGTGCCCTCGGCCAACAACGTCCGCTACGGGCGCATTCAGAACATCCGCGAGGTGGCCCGCCTCGTGAGCGAAGTCATACGTTCCCTCGAGGGAGCCCGTGCTGTCCAGGGACGCCGTGTCGAAGGCCTCGCCATCGCCCTGGGTGGACGCTCGCTCGGCGCCGTGCCCACAGAGTCGGTGCTCCACTTCCCCCAGGAATGCGAAATCACCGAGCAGCAGGTGGCCCGGCTCAAGCAGGAGGCCACACGCGACTATGTCAGCGACACGCACATCATAGAGTCGGTGCTGCCGCGCAAGTTCTATGTCAACAAAACCGCCGTGCCCCGCGCCGTGGGCAGCTACGGCGAGATTCTCCGCGGCGAATTCATGCTCATCACCTGCGGGAAGGAGACCCACCAGAACCTCGAACGCCTGCGGCTGGACACCGTATCGCCCGACGAGGTTCGCTACGCCCTCCGGCCGATTGCGATCGCCGACTTCGTCCTATCCCGCGACGAAAAGCAGGTTGGCGCGGCGCTGATTGACGTCGGTGCCGAAACCACCACCGTCACCACATATAAGAACGGTACGCTGGCGGCGCTCGTAACCATCCCCATGGGCTCCAACCTCATCACCCGCGACCTCAGCATAGGTCTGGGCATCACTGAGGAGGCTGCCGAGAACATCAAGAAGAGCCTCATCAACCTCGACCCCGAGGACAAGAACGACCGCACCCCCAACATCAAGGATATTAAAGGGTACGCGCGCGCACGTGCAGGTGAAATCATCGCCAACGCCATCAATCAGATCAACATATCCTCCACGCCCCTGAGCGCCCTGGGCACCATCGTGCTCACCGGTGGCGGAAGCCGTATGGCCGACTTCGCAAAGCTGGTGAGTCAGCAGGCCAAAATCAACGTGCGCATGGCCGCGATGCCCGAAGGCATCACCTTCCATACTCCCGGGCGCAACACGGCGGAGAACATCGACATCATCGCCCTTCTCTCCATTGCCCAGCGCATCCCCGGTCTTAAGGGCCTGAGCCCCATGCGGCCCGCCGAGCCCGAAGAACCCGCAGCTGTTGTCACTCCGGAGGTCAAGTCCGCCAAACCCGCAGCGGCAGCTGCCGCCGCCACGGCAAACACGGTGGACGCCGTCAAGGAGGAGATAGCAAAGTCGGCAGGCAAAACCGCCAAGGCCTCGGCCCCCGAACCGGTGGCGGCCACACCCAAGAAGGACACGCGCAAGCCGGCTGCCCGAGAGGTGGAAGATGACGACCTGCTCAAGGACGACCCCGACGAAGGCGAAACCCCCAACAAGCGAGGTTTCTTCGGCTTCTTCTCCCGCAAGAAGAAACAGGAGGTGGAAATTGACGATGACGATGATATAGATGATAATCCCATCACGGACATCTCATATGCCGATGAAGCACCTGACTACGGAGGCCGCGACTTCGAAGAGACCAACAACCTGATGAGCAACCTTTCCAATAGGATTGCACGACTCTTCGGTCCTGAGGAAGAAAACAACGACCAATAACACACCCAAAAATACAAACATGGACGAAATGGAAGATCTCAGCTTCATTGAGAAATATGATAACCGCGCCGACGAAAACGGTCCCGGCGCACCTACCATCATAGCGATGGGCGTCGGTGGCGGCGGCTCTAACGCCGTGAGCTACATGTGCACCCAGGGCGTAAAGGGTGTGGACTTCGTGGTGCTCAACACCGACCGCCAGGCCCTTCTTTCCTCGCCGGTGCCCAACCGCATCCTTCTGGGCCCCAACACCACCGGAGGCCTCGGTGCAGGCGGTAACCCTGAAGTTGGGTGCGCCGCAGCCGAGGAGAGTGTGCCGGAAATTGAAAAACTGCTGGACAACAACGTCAAGATGGTGTTCGTCACCGCCGGCATGGGCGGCGGCACCGGTACCGGTGGTGCTCCCGTAGTGGCCGGCGTGGCCAAGAAGAAGGGCATCCTCACGGTCGGCATCGTCACCATCCCCTTCTTCTTTGAAGGCGTGACCAAGCTCAACAGTGCCCTCGACGGTGCCAACCGCCTTCAGGAAAACGTCGACGCCCTGCTGCTGATCAACAACGAACGCCTGGGTGAAATCTACCCCGACATGGCCTGGGACGAAGCGTTCACCAAGGCCGACGACATCCTGGCCGTCGCCGCACGAACCATCTCCGACCTCGTCACCAGTCTGGCCAACATCAACATAGACATGAACGACGTCGACAGCTGCCTCCGAGGCGGCCGTACGGCCATGATTTCCGTGGGCTACGGCGAGGGTGAGGACCGCATGTCCAAGGCCATAGCCCAGGCGCTCCACTCCCCGCTGTTGTGCGACACCAACATCACCTCCGCCCGCAAGCTCCTCTTCGCATTCTATTACTCCCACGATATCAACCCGCCCTTCACCGTGGCCGAGGCTTCGCAGGCCAACCGACTGGTGGGCCAGATCAACCGCAACGTCAAGATTAAGTTCGGCTGGGGCTACGACGACTCCCTGGGCAACAAAATCAAATTCACCATCCTTGCAGCCGGATTCGACGTGGCCGTGGAGACGGGCACCGAAACCGTGGCCGTCATCGAAGGCAACCAGGCTACCGAACCGGAAGAGGAGGTTATCGACAAGCGCATCGTAGCCGCATACGGCAAGGAGAAGGTGGAGGACTTCACCCGGCGTCAGGAAACGCAGAACTACTACATCCTCACGCCCGAGCAGCTCGACTCGGACACGGCCATCGAGATGGTCGAACGCGACCCCGCCTACAAGCGCGATAAACGCAAGAGCGACGCCGCCCGCCGCGCCGAGAAAACCGCCGCAGTGAACAACGACAATAAAAACAACGGCTCTTCCTTCGGGAACGGCATAAGCTTCTCACTCGATGACCGCTAAGAAACCAGTACTCGTAATATCCTCCGGCGCGGGCATCAGCGCCGAGAGTGGAATCCGCACCTTCCGCGACGCCGACGGCCTCTGGGAGGAATACCCCGTCATGGATGTGGCCAGTGCCGACGGCTTCCGCCGCAACCCGGCCCTGGTGCATGAGTTCTACAACGCGCGCCGTGCCCAGCTGGCCGATGTGGAGCCCAACGCCGCCCACCGCATCCTCCACGACCTCGAGGACGACTTCGAGGTGTACGTCATCACCCAGAACGTGGACGACCTCCACGAGCGCGCCGGCTCCACCCATGTGGTGCACCTCCACGGCGAACTCAACAAGGTGCGCGCCCTGGACGACGAAACCAAGGTCTACCGCCTTGACTACAAGGAGCGTACCACGCCCGAGACAGTCATCGACGGCCACCATGTGCGCCCCCACATCGTGTTTTTCCAGGAGGCCGTGCCGATGCTGGAAACAGCCGTAAGCCTGGTGGAACGTGCCGACATCTTCGTCATCATCGGCACCAGCCTCCAGGTGTACCCCGCGGCGGCCCTGGTGAACTATGTGCGCCGCGGCACGCCCGTGTACTACATCGACCCCGCTCCATCGCGCGTGCCCGAAGGCGTGACCGTAATCCGCGCAAAGGCTTCCGAGGGCGTGGCCGAACTGGCCCGCATCCTCCTGGCCGACAAACAGAAACAATAATCTTCGGCGCTGGATTAATCCTCGGAGAATCAAGAACTTAACCAATAAATCTATGCATTTTGCCTCGAGCATCATGCATCATCCGACACAATTAACTATGAAGAGAATCTGCATCGCACTGATAGCCCTGGCGGCCGTAGGTGTTGCTTCGGCTCAGGGCCCGAAAATTGAAAAGCCCTGGAAATACGTCGACGCTCAGGAACTCCGCGTCATCAACAAGGGCTTCGAAGACACCGACGGCCCCTACACCCGAATTCCCAAAGAACTCAAGGACTCTGTGCGCCCGACACTCTGGGAGCGCACGCAGTGCTCCTCAGGCATCGGCGTACGCTTCGCCACCAACTCCAGCCGCATCGGCGTGCGCTACAACCTGCTCTGGAACACCCATATGATCCATATGGCCGACACCGGCCTCAAAGGCACCGACCTCTACATCCTCGAGGGCGACAGCGTATGGCGCCATGTCAACACCAACCGTCCCTACCTGGCCGACAAGGAAACCAAGATGGTGGAGAGCACCTACGTTGAGAACCGCGACACCTCCAAGATGTCCGAGTACATGGTCTATCTGCCTCTTTACGACGGCGTTACTCACCTCGAAATCAAGGTCGACTCTGTGGCCGATATAACTTCCGGCGACCCCCATATCATTGACCGCGACAAGAAAATCGTGGCCTACGGCACCTCCATCCTTCAGGGCGGCTGCGCCTCGCGCACCGGCATGGTGAGCACCAACATCCTCTCCCGCGACCTCAACGCCGAGGTGGTCAACATCGGCATGAGCGGTGAGGGCAAGATGGACTCCGTGATGGCCCGCGCACTCGCTTCGATTCCCGATGTGGACATCTTCGTGCTCGACCCCGTGCCCAACTGCACCGAGATGATGTGCGACACCCTCACCTACGGCTTCGTGAACATCATCCGCCAGGCCCGTCCCGACGTGCCCATCGTAATGGTGGCAGGTCCCATCTACCCCTACGCACGCTATGACTCCTTCTTCGGCAAATATCTCCCCGCCAAGAACGCAGCCTTCCGCCGCAACTACGAGAAACTCCTGGCCGAGAACCCCGAAAACCTCTACTATGTTGAGGCAATCGAGCACGACAGCGAAACCTCCGGTGGCACCGTCGACGGCATCCATCTCACCGACCTCGGATTCCAAATCTATGCCGACGGCCTCAGGCCGCTCCTTCAGGAAATCCTCGCCAAACGCGGAAAATAGCAAATCGTCAACCCCACTTCGAGATTAATCACGATAAATCAAGAAACCCCAAGAATGTGCATTGTGCATAAACAGGATTATGCATTATGCATTATGAATTATGCATTAGTAAAATGGCAAACTGGTTCGAATGTAAAATACGCTACGACAAGGCCGCCGAGAACGGCGCCGTGAAGAAAGTAAACGAGCCCTACCTCGTGGACGCCCTGAGTTTCACCGAAGCTGAGGCGCGCATCACAGAGGAGATGACTCCCTACATTTCCGGCGACTTCTCCGTGTCGGCTGTAAAGCGTACAAAAATAGCAGAAATATTCTTCTCCGAAAACGGCGACCGCTGGTACATGGTCAAGGTGGCATTCATCACCATCGACGAAAAGACCGCCGCCGAGAAACGCAGCGCATCCCTGATACTGGTGCAGGCCAACGACTTCAAGAACGCCTACGAGAACTTCCTCGAAGGCATGAAGGGCACCATGGCCGACTACGAAATCATTCAGATTTCCGAAACGCCGCTCATGGATGTGTACAAAATGAAGGTGGTCGACTGATGAGCAAGGTGGCCGACAGCATACGCACCCTCCACGCCTCCCTGCCGGAAGGCGTGGAGCTGGTGGCTGTGTCCAAATTTCACCCTGTGGAAACCCTCCGCGAGGCTTATGATGCCGGTCAGCGAATCTTTGGCGAAAGCCGCATCCAGGAACTCCTGCCCAAGATAGAGGCAATGCCGGCCGATGTGCGCTGGCACTTCATCGGCCACCTCCAGACCAACAAGGTCCGCCAGCTGCTGCGCACCGGCCGCATCGCACTCATCGAAAGCGTAGACTCGCTGCGGTTGCTCGACCTCATAGACGCCGAAAGCGAACGCCTCGGCCTTGTCACCGGGGTGCTCCTCCAGGTTCATGTGGCCGCCGAGGAAACCAAAACCGGCTTCACCCCCGAGGAGCTTCTGGACTATTTCCGTACCCGCCGCTTCGAACGCCTGCGCGCCACCCACCTCTACGGCCTCATGGGCATGGCTACCAATACCGACGACGCCGCCCGCATCCGCGCCGACTTCCAAGCCATCGCCGGCCTGGCCCGCGAAATCCGGGCAATAGCTCCCGACCTCCGCGGCTTCGACACACTCTCCATGGGCATGTCCGACGACTACCCGCTGGCCATCGAGGCCGGCTCAAACCTCGTCCGCGTCGGCACAGCTATCTTCGGTCACAGAGACTACAGTAAAAAATAACCCTAACCCTTTAACCCATAACCTTCTAACCTTTTCTTCCCGCTTGCGGGGAGAAAACAAAAAATGGAACAATACATCGTATCGGCACGCAAGTACAGGCCCTCGACCTTCGACTCGGTGGTTGGGCAGAGCGCACTGACCAACACGCTGCGCAACGCCATCCTGACCGACCGCCTTGCTCATGCCTACCTCTTCTGCGGTTCGCGCGGGGTGGGCAAGACGTCGTGCGCCCGTATCTTTGCCAAAACAATCAACTGCACCAACCGCACCGCTACCGGCGAGGCCTGCAACGAGTGCGACTCATGCCGGCAGTTCAACGAGAACCGCTCGCTGAACATCATCGAGCTGGACGCCGCCTCCAACAACAGCGTCGACGACATCCGCAGCCTCATCGACCAGGTCACCGTGCCGCCGACTTCGGGGAAATACCGCGTGTTCATCGTCGATGAGGTGCACATGCTATCCACCCAGGCCTTCAACGCCTTCCTCAAGACCCTCGAAGAGCCGCCGGCCCACGCAATTTTCATCCTGGCAACCACCGAGAAGCACAAAATCATTCCCACCATCCTCTCACGGTGCCAGATTTACGACTTCAACCGCATATCCGTCGCCGACATGGTTCGCCACCTGCGCTCGGTGGCCGAACGCGAGGGAATCGAAGTGGAAGAATCAGCCCTCGGCGTCATCGCCAACAATGCCGACGGAGCCATGCGCGACGCGCTCTCCATCTTCGACCAGGTTGCGGCCAGCGGACAGGGTAAGATCACCTATCAGGGAGCTCTGGACAACCTCAATGTGCTGGACCACAGCTATTACTCGCGCCTCGTGGATGCTTTCATTGCCGGCGATGTGCCCCAGGCACTCCTTATATATAAGGAGGTGCGCTCCAAGGGTTTCGACTCGCAGTTCTTCATCAACGGCCTCGGACTCTACTTCCGCGACCTGATGGTGGCCTCCAACCCGGCTACCCTCTCCTTGGTCGAGGCTCCGGACGACGTACGCGCCCAAATGGCCGAACGGGCCTCCAAACTAAGCCCCGCGTTTATCTACCGCGGCATGGATCTTTGCAACTCCGCCGACTTCAACTATCGCCAGGCCAGCAATAAGCAATTCTTAATCGAGTTGACACTCATCAAACTGTGCCAACTATCCAGCCCCTCGCCCGATGACTACGGAAGTGACGAGGGGCACCAACTCTTGCCGTTAACTCCTGCCGCGTCGCA
The DNA here is from genome assembly GCA_964397235.1 of uncultured Bacteroides sp. GTDB lineage: Bacteria > Bacteroidota > Bacteroidia > Bacteroidales > Muribaculaceae > CAG-873. Next base: position 24,981 of record CAYNHP010000013.1, read on the forward strand.
ACCCGTCGCACCGGGGCAGGAGACTACTCCCGCTGTGGAGAACCGGGCGGCCGGTAGCCCTAAGGAAGAAGCTCCGGCGCCAAAAGTGGCTGTGACACAGCCGCCCAAGCCATCCACGGCTCACGCACCGGCTGCGGGAGCGTCGCCCATCAGTGTGGGCGGTTTTTCGCTGGCCGAGCTCTCGCGCAAAGCCCGCGAGAACCGCGCCCAGGCCTCTGCCGGGACTGCCGCCCCGGCCCCGGCAGCATCCACAACAATTCGCGAGAACAACTACTCCGAGGCGGACTTCAAGCGCGCCTGGGCTGCCGTGATAGCCTCGCTGAAACAGAAGCCCGTGCTGGTGAGTGCCCTGACTGAGTGCACGCCCACGCTCGTGGAGGGCCACAATTACCGCATCGAGGTGCCGTCCGAAATTCAGGCCGAAGCCGCACGTACGGCTTTGCCCGACATCCTCAAGACCCTCCGCGACAACCTGTCTGACGACCGACCCACACTCGAAGTGGCCGTGATGCAGGGCGAACTCCCGCCCCAGTTCTGGTCCGACCGCATGGTCCGCGAGTATATCCTCTCCCACCACCCGAACCTCCGCGACTTCATCACCAAATACCACCTGCGCGAACTCTAAGCCGCCGGTTACCTGCGGCGTGTTTACCCTGCCCTGTACAAGCCTGAAAAATTATCTCTCCGGGAGCAGATAGTTGGCGCTGCGCCCCCCTGCACCGCTATCGCAGAGCATCCCTTTAGCTAAGAGGTCGTTAATGTCGCGCAGGGCTGTGTCCTGAGAGCAACTGCAAATTTTTGCCCATTTGGAGGTTGTCAACTTGCCTTCAAAGCCGTCCCAGAGGCGGTTGAGGACCTTGCGCTGGCGCTCGTTTATCTCTATGTTTCGGTGGCGTTCCCAATATGCGGCTTTCAGCAGTGTGCGCTCCACGGTGGCCAATGCAGCTTCGATGGCCTCGGCCAATGTATCGAAGAACCACAGCAACCACTCGGTGATATCCGTTTTGCCATGCTGAGCCTGCTCTAAAGCAAAGTAATAAGCATTTTTATTGCGGTTTATCTGAGCGGACATGCTGAAATAGCGCGCGGAGTCCACGTCGAGGCGTGCGAGCATCATGTCGGCGATGGTACGGCTGATGCGTCCGTTTCCATCGTCGAAAGGATGGATGGTCACGAACCAGAGGTGAGCAATGGCAGCCATGATAAAGGGAGAGTGGTCGGATTTGTTGACCCATTCCAAAAATTGCGCCATTTCCTCCGGGACTGCATCTGAGGGCGGAGCTTCGTAATGCACCTTTTCATGTCCGAAAGCCCCCGAAACTACTTGCATAGGCTCTTTGCCTTGGCGCCAATTGGCCACCGTGATATGGAACATACCGCTTCTGCCTGTCGGGAAAAGGGCTGCGTGCCAGTTGAAAAGCCGATCGGCCGAGAGCGGTTGGTGGCAATTCTGAACCGCATCGAGCATCACATCCACCAAACCTTCCACATAGTGGTCTTCCGCCAGCAGGCCGTCGTCCTCAATGCCGAGGCGGCGTGCGATACTGCTGCGCACCGAGTGTGGGTTGAGTTGGACTCCTTCGATTTCGGAAGTGCTCAGCAGCTCGTCCGTGAGGGCTGAAAGCATGGAGCGGTTCTTTTCGTTGAACCCGAGCATGGACATTCGGCCGGAGAGGAGACCGTGGAGCATGCTTAAGCGGCTCAGCCGGTCCATAAGCGCTTCTGCATTCCAGCTGAAATGGGGCCAATCGGCTTGTTGCCAGATATATGGGGAGTGGTAGACGGGTTTTCTCATGACGCAAAGATAGCGTTTTGCGGGGAAAAATGCAAATATTCACCGCAAATTTGCGGTGAATAGGTCGATTATTCGCCGCATGAAGTGGCCTGAATGGGTGTTAGAGGACGGTGGCGGCCTTGATGGGGGTGGGATGCTGGTCGGTGACGATGAGGTAGAAGCCGGGAGCGAGGTCTACGTCAAGGTCCTGATAGATGGTGTCGATGTGGCGCACGAGGTTGCCGGCCATGTCGTAAATGCGGCAGTTGGTCTGCGGCTGCGAGCAGATGAAGCGGATGATGCCGGGGAAGGTGCGCACCAGCAGGGGTTGCTCAACCTCGACGCCGGTGATGCCGGTGTGGTCCACGAACACTACGTTGGAAGGCTGGGATGTGATGCCCAGGCGGACGGACTGCACCGAGTAGCTCTCGCTCTCGCTTTGGTCGAAGCCCAGGAACTCGATGCTTGTGTTCTGCTCGACGACTTTCTCGGTTGTGGCATCGCCGGCGTTGTAGATGGTGCGGGTAACGATGAAGTAGTCGATGACCTCATTTTCAGGCGCTTCCCAGTTGGCCGTGTAGCGGTCGGCTTCGATACCTGTCGGAGGCAGGGCGGTGCAGGGGGTGAGGTTGGGTACGGGCAAGCATTCGCCGCGGAGTTCCACATTGCGGGAGCCGAACTCGCCTGCGAAGGTTATCTTGGACGTGTGCTGCCCCAGCTCTTCGGGCGAGTAGGTGACGTTGAGCCAGAAGCCCTCGGCACTGTTTACGTCCTTGACAGGTATATTCTTGCTTGATTCAGGAATGCGGAAATAGTCGGCATCGCCGCTGAAAACTTTAGCCAGCAAGTCGCTTGAGAGGTTCAGGCCCTTGACATACAGGCGACTGGTGGTGTTGTGGCCTACGGCGACCTGCCCGAAGTCGAGGGTCATGTCGACCGACGGGGCGATGAGTTCGGGGTCGCCCACGGGAATGTCCACGCTACCGGGCTTGAAGGCCTCACCCATGCGCTCGCCCCAGATGTACTCAGCCAGCTCGGGGAGGTCGATGAACGGGTTGCGGTTGTTCTGGTAGCTGAACACCACCTCGTTGCGGTCGCGTTCTTTCTGGCTTACGGGGTCGGCGCGGTGCCACTCAAGCAGCAGTTTGATTGCCCAGGGGGAGAGGGTGGGGTAGGTGTTTTGCTGTACCATCCAGGTGTATTTCCAGGTGTAGTCCTGGTAGCAGGTGGCCATATAGAAATATGTGCGGGCGAAGTCGCCTTTATATTCATCGTCGGGCTCGAAGACATACTGCGCGTTGCCTCCCTGGCCGTTGACCGGATAGCCGACTTTGCATACGCCGTTGTCGAACTTGACGTTGCTGAGGGTGTTGACCGTGCCCAAGGGCCAGTTGCTTTTGGCCGAGTTGGCTTTCATTTCCGAGGGGTAGAGGTGGTTGAGGTCGGTGTAGGCCGCCACCTTTTCGCTGCCGCCCCACCAGCTTTTGGGGAAGGAGTGCTCGCGGTTGAGGCCGCTGAAGCTGGGGGCGTACAGGGGTATGGAGGAGTACATGTCCCACCAGCGCATCGACTCGGGGTAGACGTCGGTGTGCATGAAGTACTTGGGCAGGTCGCTGTAGGAGGAGATGCGGGTGAAGTTATGGATGATTGTGTAAACTTCTGTTTTGAGGGCGGCGTCCTTTTTGCCGTTGAGACTATTGTAGTAGCCGGCGGGCACTTCGGCGGCAAGAGCGAAAGCCGACAAGGCGAAGGCAGCAAGGAGGAGTGCACGGATTGATTTCATGGTCAGATGGGTTAATTTTGAGTTTCGCAGGCTCAACTCAAGTTATTGTCCTGCAAAGATAATCAATTTTTAGAACATTATCACATGCCACCTTGTTAACCATGTAGAAAATCAGCTTTCGCCTGCAAAAGCTGAGGTTTATAGGTTTAACCAAAGGCCAAAGTTTCCGACCTTGGCTTTCCGGAATTGATTAAAAATTAACATAACTGACATATGAGCTCATTTGAAGAATTAGGCTTGCGCGACGACCTTCTGCGCGGCATAGCCGAGATGGGATTCGAAAATCCGATGCCCGTCCAAGAAAAAGTAATACCCTCGCTTCTGACGGGCGACCACGACCTTGTGGCCCTGGCGCAGACCGGCACCGGAAAGACGGCGGCCTTCGGCCTGCCTGTGATCCAACGTGTGGACACCGAGCGTCGCGTGCCCCAGGCCCTTATCCTGGCGCCAACCCGCGAGCTATGCCTCCAGATAGCCGGCGACCTGGCCGACTTCTCCAAGTATACCACCGGCCTGAAGGTGCTCCCCGTCTACGGCGGCAGCAGTATCGAAAGCCAGATCCGTGCCCTGCGTGAGGGTGTGCAGATAATCGTAGCGACCCCGGGTCGACTCATCGACCTGATTAACCGCGGGGTTGTGAAACTCAACGACGTCCACACCGTAGTCCTGGACGAGGCCGACGAGATGCTCAACATGGGGTTCGTGGACTCTATCAACGACATCCTCTCCCATGTTCCCGAGGACCGCAAGATGCTCCTGTTCTCCGCCACCATGCCAAACGAGGTGGCCAAGATTGCCAAGCGCTTCATGAAGGACGCTGAAGAGATTGTGATAGGCACCAAGAATGAGGGCGCTAAGAACGTTCGACACATATATTATATGGTGAAGGCTCAGGACAAGTACCTCGCCCTGAAGCGCGTGGCCGACGACAACCCCAACATCTACGCCATCATCTTCTGTCGCACCCGGCGCGACACCCAGGAAGTCGCCGACAAGCTGATTCAGGACGGCTACAACGCCGACGCCCTCCACGGCGACCTCTCCCAGCAGCAGCGCGACATCGTGATGAAGAAGTTCCGCGACCGCGTCATCACCCTGCTGGTGGCCACCGACGTTGCCGCCCGCGGCCTTGATGTGGACGACCTGACCCATGTGATCAACTACGGTCTGCCCGAGGACACAGCCGTGTACACCCACCGCTCCGGCCGAACCGGGCGCGCGGGAAAGACCGGCACCTCCGTGGCTATTATCCACAGCCGTGAGCGCGGACGCCTGCGTGAAATCGAAAAAATCATAGGCAAGAAGTTCGAGCGCAAGGATGTGCCCACGCCCCAGCACATCATCGAGAAGCAGCTCTACAACCTGGCCGACCGTCTTGAGCGCGTGGAGGTAAACGAGGACGAAATCAACAAGTACCTCCCCGGCGTGATGCGCAAGCTGAGCTGGCTCTCCACCGAAGACCTGCTCAAGCGCGTGCTCTCCCTCGAGTTCAACCGCCTGCTGAACTACTACAAGGATGCGCCCAATATCGACTTCATCGACGAGAAGCCTTCGCGCAAGGAACGCGACGACCGTGGTCCCCGTTCGGACAAGGATAAGGACCGCCGCACGGCCGAACGCGGCATGGCGCGAATCTATGTCAACGTGGGCAAGAACGACGGCTTCTATGCCGGCAACCTCATCGAGATGCTCAACAAGAACGTCCACGGCCAGCGTGTGGATGTAGGGCGAATCGACCTGCTGCCCAAGTACTCGCTTTTCGACGTCCGCAAGGGCGACGCCCACCGCGTTGTCAGCGCCCTAAAGGGCCTCGAATTCTTCGGCAAACGCATCTTCAGCGAAATTGCCGACCCCGACCGGGACTATGCCGCAGCCTCTTCCCGAAAAGCCAGGAAATAGCGCCGAATTAAGTTAAAATTCCTAAACGAGCACTCGCAAAAACGGCTAATCGGCTTCAATGTTGGCCGACCGTTAAAACTCCTGAAAGCTTGGCTATAGGCCCTCTGATGGCCTCTATGAACATATTGCAATCACCCTTCCCGAATTTAACAAAATTTAACTGGGGGGGTGATTGTTTATGTTAGAAATTTACTAATTTTGTGCGATTTTAGACTCAGTCCGAAATCCCCTCACATACAAACCATAATTCAAACGGAAGCGTAAACCTTTACAACTCCAAAAACCTTATAAACCAATCATTTAGACAAAACACGCTAAATACAAAAACACGTTGGGCAGCGCCCGAATCAGACCATAATCATGAAATCACTACTTGGATTTTTTACGTCATTGCTCCTACTGCTGATTGCGACACCCGCAACGGGGCAGGTGCAACTAAAAACCAACCTCCTTTACGATGCCACCCTGACGGTGAATGTAGGCGCAGAAGTAGCTCTGGCGCCGAAATGGAGTTTGGATGTGTCGGGCAACCTGAACGCCTGGACCCTCAACAACGGACGCCGCTGGAAGCACTGGCTTGCCCAGCCGGAGGCACGCTACTGGTTTTGCGACCGCTTTGCCGGTCACTTCGTGGGCGTGCATGCCCTCGGCGGCCAGTATAATATGGGTGCGTGGAAACACGGCTTCGACTTCCTGGGCAACCACTTCAGCAAGCTGAAGGACAACCGCTTCCAGGGCTGGTACGTCGGAGCCGGCATAGCCTACGGCTACACGTGGATTCTGGCCAAGCACTGGAGCTTCGAGGCTGAAATCGGCCTGGGCTGGGCCTACACGCGCTATGACGTGTACCCCTGCGCCCACTGCGGCAACAAGATTGCCACCAACCGTCATCACAATTACGTCGGCCCCACCAAAGCCGCCCTTAACATCATCTACGCATTCTGATTATGAAGTTCAACTTATCCTATATCGCGCTTTTGGCCGCCGCCGTGTTCTGCCCCGCAGCCGCACAGGCCGGCGTTGTGGTGCCTACCGATGCAGTGAAGGTGGTGAAAACCGACGTTGCCAAGACCGACGACAATCTTTTTGTGAAAATGGACCTGGACCTGAGTGGCTACAAGGGCATGCAGAGCAACCGGGAAGTGACCATTACCCCGATGGTAGTCTCCGGGGCCGACACCCTTCGCCTGGAGCCGTTCATGGTTGCCGGACGCAACCGCTACTACCTGCACCTGCGCAAGGGTGAGGAAAAGAGCGGCGTGGCCCACCTCTACCGTGCCGGCAAGGAGGGCACCGTGGAGTACAGCACCACCGTGAAGGCCCAGCCCTGGATGGACAGCTCGAACCTGCTGCTGGGTGCCCAGAGCTGCGGTTGCTGCGGTGAACCCATCGCAGCCGTGGAGGTGCCCGTGACACCCATCGACTTCGTGCCCCGTCCTGCGCCCGTGTTCGAGCCGGCCTTCGTGTTCATCACCCCGACGGCCGAACTGGTCAAGAACCGCGAGCTGCGCGGCTCGGCCTACATCGACTTCCCGGTGAACCGCACCGAACTCTACCCCGACTACCGTCGTAACCCCCAGGAGCTGGCCAAAATCCGCGCCACCATCGACTCCGTGCGCTACGACAAGGACGTAGAGCTTAAAGCCATGACCTTCAAGGGCTATGCATCGCCCGAAGGCCCCTACAACAACAACGTCCGCCTGGCCAAGGGTCGTACTGAAACCCTCAAGAAGTACGTCATGGCCCTGTACAACTTCCCCGAGAGCATCATCACCACCTCCTACGACCCCGAGGACTGGGGCGGCCTGCGTCGCTTCGTCGTAAGCTCGAACATCGAGAACAAGGAGGGCATCCTCGAAATCATCGACTCCGACCTTGCTCCCGACCCCAAGAACGAAGCCATCAAGCGTCGCTACCCCCAGCAGTACGCCTTCCTGCTTCGTGAAGTATACCCCAGCCTGCGTCACTCCGACTACACCGTTGAGTACACCGTGCGCAACTACACCGATGTCGAAGAAATCAAGGAAGTGCTCCGCACCAAGCCCGGCAACCTGAGCCTGAACGAAATGTTCGTGGCCGCCGCCTCGATGGAGCCCGGCAGCCCCGAGTATAACCACGCCTTCGAGGTGGCAGCCCTGCTGTACCCCTCCAGCGAGGTGGCTAACCTGAACGCGGCCAACATCGCCATGCAGTCCGGCAACCTGGACCGCGCCGAGATGTACCTCGACAAGGCCGGCGACGGCGCCGAGGCCATCTATGCCCACGGTATCCTCAACGCCCTGCGCAAGGACTACGACTCTGCCCGCGCATACTTCCAGCAGGCTGCCCGCCTGAAGGTTGCCGACGCCCCGGCAGCCCTTCAGCAGCTCGACAGCTTAACCAATACCTCTGATAAATAAACGAAGTTACATATTGCAATGAAAAACCTTAAGAAAATCTTTTACGCACTGTTCGCAGCAGTTGTTATGGTCGGCTGTACCGACAAGCTGCCCATCGAGGACGAACAAGGCAAGCTCACCGGCGGCGACGGCGACGGTGTGTACATGGCGCTAAGCATCGACATGCCTACGGGCAACCGCTCCCGCAGCCAGACAGTTGTGGGCGGTGGCTCCAGCGGCGGCACCGAGGTTGGCAGCGATGTCGAAAACACTGTGACCAACGCACTGGTAATTCTCGCCCAGCGCAACACGCATGCCTTTATCGCCGCAGGCGAAGTGGCATCCAACCGCCTGACCAGCTCTAACACCCCCTCTTCCGCCCAATACAAGGCAACGGCCAAAATCAGCAAGACGAGCATTCATGCCTTCTACGAAACTCTGACTCCCGGCGTGGAACCGGTAGTAGAAGTATTCGTGTTCTGCAACCCCACCAAGGGCCTTCTGCAGGAAATTACCCGCACCGCCTTCGGCACCACCGACTGGGTGGGTCTGACCGCACGCGTGACCCAGGGCGCTTTCGAAGTCCCCGACTTCAACATCGGTATCTGGAGCCCCAACTCCTTCCTGATGAACAACGTGAGCGTCGTAACCCGCGCCCTACCCAAGGATGAGCTGGCCTGGGAGAAATTCGATAAGGCCGAGAAGCCCTTCCACCTTTCAGAGGATAACAAAGTTGTTTCAGAGGATGGCACCGTTGTTGACGACCTGCCCAACAACTCCGTGGCTAACAACCGCGGCCCCATCAAGGTGGAACGCTCCGTAGCCCGCTTCGACTTCAAGGACGGCTCCCAGAACAAGGACCAGGTGTACAACGTGCTTTTCCAGGCCGACCCCGATGATCCCGAAAACACCGACAAGGCAAATCCGCTGGTAGCCGTGAAGCTCCAGAAGATGTGCCTGGTGAACATGAGCAACAACTTCTACTTCCTCCCCCGCGTGAGCAAGAACGGCCAGAACTATCAGGTTCTTGACGACGGCACCTCCAACGAATGGGTGCTCTGCGGCGCAGAGAAGCCCTGGATGCGCGGCGACGACGGCCACTATCAGGACGGTAACTACGTCGTTGGTCCCTATGCAGCCTATTTCGCAGTGGACGAAGAGACCCAACCTATCACAGAGAACTTCTCCTACTACTTCAACTATCCTTTCTTCGACAACAACGGTACTTTCAACAACGGCATCGAAACTACCCAGCAGTGGGATGTTTACAACATCACCGACGTGCTTGCCGGCTCCACCAAGGACAACTACCAGGGGCGCAGCGACTACACCGTTTGGCGCTACGTGACTGAAAACGTCATTCCCTATCCCCGCGAAAGCCAGGTGAACGGCATTTCGACCGGCGTAGTGTTCCGCGGTCGCCTGCAGGGTACGCAGTGGGCTCTCGAAGGCAACGTGAACGAGGAAAGCTGGGAAGAAGATGTTTACAAGAACCTCGCCCTGTGCCTCAACGGCCAGCGCTTCCAGATCCGCCGCCAGGACCACGCCCCCATTTCCGGCGTGGATAACAACGGCGTGAGCACCGACCCCATCCTCTACTACTTCGACGGCAAGCTCTACTTCACATGGGAGCACATCCGCCAGGCCGCTATCCAGGCTGCCGTGACCCCCACCTGGAACGGCAACGCCATTGCGAGCGTTGAAATCAACCGCTCCAACGCAATCTACCGCGCCGTGTTCGGCGACGGCCCCATTCCCGACGGCCAGAAGTACATCAAGGACGGCGAAAAGGGCCAGGCCAACGCCTATTCCTTCACCGACCCCCGCTGGGACTCCAACACCTCCTCGGCTGAGTATCAGCTCTATATGAAGAGCCCCGACTACGCATGGCACCAGTGGTACGACGCTGGCGAATATGTTGGTAACATCGGTGGCGCCGACCCCGAAAAGATCAAGCCTCTGACCGCAATGCGTGAGGCCATAACCAACGCCGGCATCGTAATCTACCAGACCTCCCTCGCCTCCGAAGGTACCCCCGGCTACTATTGCTACTACTACTACTGGAACCGCCACAACGACAACAATCTTGCCGGCGTGATGGGCCCGATGGAGTTCGACGTGGTGCGCAACAACGTCTACAAGCTGTCGGTTGACAAGATTTCGCGCCTGGGCCATCCCCGTATCCCCGACAACGAGCCTGAGGACGACCGTCCCAAGCCCGAAACTCCCGATGAATCGGCCAACATCTACATCGACGTAACCGTTGAGGTTGCCGACTGGGCAGTGCGTGTTAACCCCATCAATTTCTAAGCGTTACATTCTCCCGGTAACACATTATAATAATGACCCGAATGTTCAATAAAATATACCGCTCGATTGCAGTCGTCGCCCTGAGTGCGGCGACGGCAATGGGGCTGAACTCCTGCTCGCTGATCAACGACGACCTTGATCCGTGCCCCGAGGGTGTGGTGCTGCGGTTCGTCTACGATTACAACATGGAGTTCGCCAACGCATTCCCTGCGCAGGTTGACTGTTTGACACTTCTGGTCTATGATCAGAATGGCAATTACGTAAAGACTGTCACCGAAACCTCGTCGGTACTGGCCGATGAGAACTGGAGAATGACCATCGACCTGCCCGCGGGCCAGACCTACCACTTTGTGGCCTACGGAGGCCTGGAGTGCCCCAAGTCGACCTTCCACTTCGTGAACCAGCCCGCCCAGGGTAAGCTTCAGAGCCTGGAGGTTGCCATGGACGACAACTGTATCGACGCCGACCCGGGCGTTGACCTGCACGACCTCTACTTCGGCGACCTCGACCTGACCGTGCCGGCCAAATCGCTGACCTACACCGAAGGGACTGTGTACATGATGCGCGACACCAACACCATCCGCATCCTGCTGCAGAACGAGGACGGCACGCCGGTGGACCCCGCCGACTTCACCTTCGCCATCACCGCGAACAACACCCTGATGGGCTACAATAACGACGTGATTCCCACCGCTTCCGGCATCACCTACTCCCCCTGGGCCGTAGGTCAGAACACCGCAGGCACCGTCGAGGAAGGCGAGCAGGCCGTGCTGGCCTATGCCGAGTTCTCCGTGGCACGCCTCATTGAGAATTCCGGCGTGCGCCTGGAAATCACCAACAACCTCATGGCCGAACGCGTGCTCAGCATCCCCCTGGTGAACTACCTGCTGCTGATGAAGAGCGAGCGCTACAAAACCATGGGCGACCAGGAGTACCTCGACCGCGAGCACCACTGGGACGTGATTCTGTTCCTGCGCGGCGGCCGCTGGGTGGACACTCATATTGTGGTTAACGACTGGGACGTTCGCATCAACATCATTGACGACTTATGATTTTCAATAACAAATTCACCTTAGCGGTGCTGCTGGCGCTGGGGGTGCTCCTTGCGGGGTGCTCGCACGATGCGCCGGTGCCACCGGAGGAGGAGCAGCCGGACCCGATGGTGACCCTGCGGTTGGCCATCGACATGGGTTCGCGCCCCGACTCGCGCGCTGACGCCCCGGACTATTTCGAGGCGCCCGAGGGTGATTTTGAGAATATCAATACCCTCCGCGTAATCATTGTCCAGGGTGGAGCAGTGGCCGGAGCCGACGTTGAAGCCAACAAGCTGGTGAAAACCTATGCTTCGGGAGCACCCATTTCGGACAATCTGGAGTTCAAGGTCACCACGGGCCGCAAGCGCATATACCTCATTGCCAATGAGGGTTCGCTGCCGGTGCCCCCCAACCAGCCATACCCCAATGCAACGCAGTTCCTGGACAGCTACCTGGTGAACGAAGATTTTGAGCCCGGAACATTCACCAACTGGATTGTGAGCCTTCCCGGCAGCAACCCCTCGAGCACCCGCAGCCTCTACTCGAACATCGAAGGCGGCGTCAACGGGCTGCCGCTGACGGAGTACTTTGACTTCTCCATCGGCGCCGACAAAGAGACGCTGCAGTACGACGAGACCCAGACCGTGCATCTGTTCATGACCCGCGCCGCCGCCAAGGCCACCTTCACCATCGAGGTCGACGACCAGTACAAGGCGATGGGTGCCAACATAGAGGCTGTGCGCCTGAATGGCCTGAACTGGCAGCAGTGGGTGTTCCCGCGCACCACGCGCTACAACCCCACCAAGCAGGTTGAGATAACCCCCGGACTCCCCTCAGGAACCATCACGCCGGTGGACCGCTACGTGACCGCCTTCGAACCCACCCAGCGCGTCAACGGCGTGACGGGCGCGAATGTGACCCTGAACCTGGCCAATCCTATTGAAATCAAGGCCAATACGAATCAGAACGTAGGACCGATCTACTTCCCCGAGTCAATGATGCCCGAAACGCTGGAGGACAACCCCGCGGCGGCCTTCTCGGTGCAGGTGCTAATCGACGGTGTGTGGACCACAGCCAAAATGCTGGGCATGACCGATGGAAGCAACATCCAGACCATCGGTGGCGCTCAGGCCATTGCGCGCAACAACCACCTGAAGATTATCCTGACCTTCACCGACCCCAACACCATCACTGCCACGGTGCAGCTGGTGCCCTATGTGAGCGTGGTGCTGAATCCCAACTTCGGCGAACCCATTGACTGGCCCCGGCCCTAACAACATTAAATTAATCATTATCGAGAACCACGATGAGGTTTTATAAACATATCTTTGCCTTACCGGCATTGCTGTCGCTGCTTATCTTCGGCTCGTGCGAGGATAGGTTCAACTGGGAGTCCCAGGGAATCGGCGAGGGCGAATCGACCGTTGAGGTTACTATGGAATTCAACCAGACGTCGGCCAACCTCGGGGGCTCGCGTTCGGCGGGCAACTCCATCCAGAGCATCAACTCGGTGACTGTGGCGATATTCAACAACGACGGGTCGGTCTACGACCTACTCACGAATGTGCCTTTCACTCCGGAGCAGCCCACGACCGACGTACCGTCGGACTACCCGAAGGACCAGGCCGGCAACCCGCTGTCGTCCGACGTGGCCACGGCGAAGGTGAGCTTCGGCCTTACGTTGCCCTACGGGCGCTACCGCATGTACGCCATCTGCAACTACACCGGCTCGGACCTTACGCTGGAAAAACTCAAAGCCGCCGACGACCCCATCAAGTACCTCAAGGGAATCAAGTGCGAGTGGAATCCGACCGACATCACCAAGAATGCGCAGATGTTCGGCTACTTCACCAACGACATTACGGGCCAGAACACCGCCTATGAGGGTAGCGCCAAGCCCGGCCAGGGCAACGCCTACTCCACCGAGGAGGAAAAGGCCGACCCCACGGTGCTGGTGAACCAGAAGAACGTGAGCCTCTACTGCTGGGTTAAACGCCTGGCATCGAAGGTGACCATTGCCTACGACGGCTCCGGCCTCAAAAACGGCGTGATAGTGTACGTCCACAACGTGTCCATCCGTCAGATTCCGCTCACCTGTACGCTGGGCGACGGCAACCAGCCCACCAGCGAGGCGGAGCTTACGCCGGCCAACTTCAACAAGTCGGTGACCGAGGCCGAGCAGGCACTCTATTATAACTCCAGCGGCCAGATAGTGAGCCGCACCCCCTACGACTACTCCGGCCGCAAGTGGGACAGCTGGATGCCCGTGGCCAACGGTACGGGCGTGATGGGCGCCACCGATCATACCAACTCCGACCAGGCCCTGTTCTTCTACGAGAACATGCAGGGTATTCATCCCGACAAGCCCAAGGAACAGCTCAAGGACAAGGTGGGCACCAACGTGGGCCCCGAGGGAAACAACATTGAGGGTTACACATCGGAGGACTACCTCGATGATGTGCCTTACGGAACATTCATCGAAGTTGAGGCATACTACCGCTGCCTCGAGCCGGTGTCCTACGGCCCCATCCGCTACCGCTTCATGCTCGGGCAGAACACGTCGGACAACTACGACGCTATCCGCAACTGCCACTACAAGCTCACGCTGGGCTTCCGTGGCTATGCCAACGAACCCGACTGGCACATTGAGTACACCGAGGAGGAAAACGAGATTTATGCCGACCAGGCTTATATCCCCTACACCTATAACACCTCGGTTGAGTACCCCATCCGCTTCACCGGCGACCTCATTTCGCTTAAGGCCCAGATTGTAGAAAACAACTGGGGACCTTACTACGACAACGTGGCCGACGGTACTGAAGTGCCGCCTGCTGAGATTGGTACCACCAGCCCCACGGAGCGCACGCTTCAATTGCAGTGGAATCGACAGGTATACATGAACGGTTTGGAGCCCGGCGTGACGATTACAAATGATAACGCGCCCTTTCGCGTTGCTCTCAGCGGGACATTGACTTCTTCGAATAATCAGACATATAATTATTTGTACGGCCGCCGCAAGGAACTGGATATATCGACCCCCAATTCCAACAGTAACTTCATTTTCCAACTTGATGAGGACGGAAACGAAATGGCGGACCGTCCCTATGCGGTAACGGCGCTCTGGGCCGGCTTCCTGCGCCTGCGTGTGCCGGAAAGGTATCAGAACGGAACGGCTGCCGATATCCCTGCGGTGTTGCTCTATAACTCTGTAGGACAGAATAGCTCCGCACACTTTAGCAGCGATAATGTACTCACAAACTTCCGAAACTATTTTGTTGGAAGAGCACTCGTGGGAGGCGACCCCGAGCCGAGCAATACTACCAATCTTGGTGTTCATGAGTTCGATGTTTCGGGCGGCGTAGGCACTAATGAAGTTCGCGGCGTGGGCCTGAACAGCTACACGGTTCAGAAAGTAAAGAACGTACAGGGCCACATTGAAACCAATGTGGTGATGAAGCTCTGGACGCAGCCCAAGTCGATGTGCGGCAACTCCGCCTTCTCGGGCAACAACCCGTTCGAGGACTTCAACCGTAAGGCTGTGGTTCGGTTCATAGCTACCTATAATACACCTCAGGGCCCCAAGACGGTTCGTAAGGATGTGACGATGTTCCAGGCCAAGCGCCTTGTGAACCCCAAGGCTGTGTGGCGTCGCCACGACAACCCCCAGGACTTTAACGTGACTCTGATGGAGCGCGACATCTCCAACATCAACGACCTGACCAAATTCCGCGCCGTGACGTCGGAAGGCGTTTGGAGCGCCAGAATCAAGGCCGGTAATGAGGATGGTTTCATCAGCCTGAAAAAGCACGGCCAATCCAGGGAAGAGGGTAATAATACGATTTCTGGAGCCACAGGGTCCCACATCGAGTTCACCATCGATTTTAAGGGTGCTATCGGCTACGCCGAAAGTAGTTGTGCCATCATTGAAATCACTTACCACAACAACAAATGCGTGCACAACATCTTTGTTCGTCAGGGTTACCACGAGCCTTTGCAAATTAACAAGCGAGGTCCGTACTGGAGTTCGTACAACATGTTCAGCACCCCGGGAGGCGCCGACGGTGAGCAGACGGCCAACATTACTGGAAACCTGACCGACAGCCCGCTTGGCTTCGGCGCGTTCTTCAAGAAGGGCCAGTACCAGAGGGTTATATCGGTGTCGAACTTCAATAAATACGGAGCGTTCGTAGCGCCCAACGGAGGGGATTTCGACTTCGTGACCAACCCGCCGGCACCGGCATCGTGGAATTCCATTACTGCACAGGCGGGCAACACCAACTGGCATTGGGCGCCCTTCCGCATCACCAACGCGGTGAAGACGCGCACCTACCGTGTGCCGACGGTAGCGGAGTGGTCTGACCTTCAGAATTACGCCGACTTCGGTATCGGCGTGATGTACGGCGACGGTGCTACCGAACCGGCGCTATATACCCGTGATGCCTATGGTTTCCTTGACCCGGACAACATGGGCTACCATCCAGGCGACCCAAAATGGGAGGCATATTCCACTACAGAAAACGGCAAGCGCCTGACCATGAGTGATATTTGCAAAAAAGGTATGCGCGGGTTCCTGTGCTACGATGCGAAGGCAAATCAGGTGTTCTTCCCTATCGGTACGACCGGCGTAGGCCGACGCACAATTCAGGGTGTCGGCGCGCAGGGCCAGCGAGGGATACTGCGCTACGGTTCCATGGCCGATAACTCCGCAATGGCCGGTAAAACCAACTGTATGCGCCCGTTGGCCTACAACATCGCTTACGCGCCGGGAGCTATCTACTGGGTTTATCAGAATGCCACCGTTGCGGGCGACAACACACCTATTGCAGGTTGGGATATGAACTACTTCGACCTGAACTTCAACGGCGTGTCTTGGGAAGTTGTGTCCATTAATAATGGTACTACTGCCAATACCGGCCCCAACGGCGACGCCTTGCC
>CAYNHP010000014.1:0-39420 GCA_964397235.1 uncultured Bacteroides sp.
ACCCTCGGCATCACCGAGCAGATCATCTTCCCCGAAATCAACATCGACAACATCAACAAACTCATGGGTATGAACATCACTTTCGTGACCTCAGCACCCACCGACGAAGAAGGCTATCAGCTCCTGAAAGAATTCGGACTCCCCTTCAAGAACGCAAAAAAATAAAAATCCCGTATGGCTAAAGAATCAATGAAAGCCCGCGAGGTCAAGCGCGCAAAGCTCGTAAACAAGTACGCCCAGCGCAAAGCCGAGCTCAAGAAAATCGTCAACGCCGGCAACAGCGGCACCGACGAAGCTCGTCAGGCTGCTTACGAAGCTGCTCAGAAGCTGCAGACCCTCCCCAAGAACGCCTCATATATCCGCAAGCACAACCGCTGCTCAATCACCGGCCGTCCCAAAGGATATATGCGTCAGTTCGGCATTTCCCGTATTCAATTCCGCGAAATGGCTTCCGCCGGCCTCATCCCCGGCGTAAAGAAGGCAAGCTGGTAATCGCCCACGCCGCTGCCCCTTAAATATACCGGGCTCGCCGCAATCCAAAGCCGGATATTCGGCGCCCCGCCAAAGTGAGCATTAAATATTGTTGGGTAATCCGACCCAATCAATTTAAACATCATCAAAATGACTGATCCCATAGCAGATTATCTCACAAGATTGAGGAACGCAATCAAGGCCAACCACCGCGTGGTCGAGGTGCCTGCCTCAAACTTGAAAAAAGAGATCACCAAAATCCTGTTCGAACAGGGTTACATCCTGAACTACAAGTTCATCGAAGGTGATAACAACCAGGGCACCATCAAAATCGCCCTCAAATACGACCCCGTTGACCGCGTCAACGCCATCAAGGGTCTCAAGCGAGTTTCCCGTCCCGGTCTCCGCCAGTACACCGGCTACAAGGATATGCCCCGCGTCCTCAACGGCCTCGGCATCGCAATCCTCTCAACCTCTCAGGGCGTGATGACCAACAAAAAAGCAGCCGACCTCAAAATCGGCGGCGAAGTACTCTGCTACGTTTATTAATCTCATCAAAAGTTACAATTATGTCAAGAATTGGTAAAGCACCCATCGCTATCCCTGCCGGCGTAACCGTGACCGTTGATGACGCCACCAACGTAGTCACCGTAAAAGGCAAATACGGCGAACTCACCCAGAAAGTACATCCCGATCTCAAAGTGACCGTAGAAGACGGACACGTTCATATCACCCGTCCCTCCGACGACCGCGAACACCGCGCACAGCACGGCCTCTTCCGCGCCCTGATCCACAACATGGTCGAAGGCGTCCACAAGCGCTACCGCAAGGAAATGGAACTCGTCGGCGTAGGCTACCGTGCCGCAGCTCAGGGCCAGGTGCTCGAACTCTCCCTCGGCTACTCACACGCCATATTCATCAAGATGCCCGCCGAAATCGCCGTAGAGGCCAAGAGCGAACGTAACAAAAACCCGCTCATCATCCTCGAAAGCCAGGACAAGCAGCTCCTGGGCCAGGTCTGCGCCAAAATCCGCAGCCTCCGCAAGCCCGAACCCTACAAAGGCAAAGGTATCAAGTTCGTAGGCGAAGTTATCCGCCGCAAGTCCGGTAAGAAGGCCGGTGCCAAATAATTAAACCGCTGACTATCATGATTTCCAAGATTTCAAGACGAAATAAAATCAAAACCCGCATCCGCGGTAAAATCTCCGGCACCGCAGAGCGTCCCCGCATGACCGTCTTCCGCAGCAACAAGCAGATCTACGTTCAGCTCATCGACGACCAGGCCGGCAAAACCCTCGTAGCTGCCTCCTCCAAAGGCATCGACGAAAAAGCCACCAAAACCGAAATCGCAGCCATGGTAGGTGCCGCTGTCGCAGCAAAAGCACTCGAAGCCGGCATCACCGAAGTAGTATTCGACCGCAACGGCTACCTCTTCCACGGCCGTGTTAAATCCCTCGCTGACGCCGCTCGCGGCGCCGGCCTCAAATTCTAAAAGTTATGGCTAAAAGAAACAACAGAGTTAAATCCACCGGTGATCTCGAGCTCAAGGACCGTCTTGTAGCCATCAACCGCGTTACAAAAGTAACCAAGGGCGGCCGTACCTTCACCTTCGCTGCAATCGTAGTGGTAGGTAACGAAGACGGCGTCGTTGGCTGGGGCCTCGGCAAAGCAAACGAAGTTCAGGCCGCCATCGCAAAAGGCGTTGAATCCGCCAAGAAGAACCTCATCCGCGTTCCCGTCCACAAAGGAACAATCCCCCACGAACAGGTGGCCAAATTCGGCGGCTCCCGCGTAATCCTCAAACCCGCCTCCCATGGTACCGGCGTAAAAGCCGGTGGTGCTATGCGTGCCGTCCTCGAAAGCGTCGGTATCACCGACGTGCTGGCCAAGTCCAAGGGCTCTTCCAACCCCCACAACCTCGTAAAGGCCACCATCGCCGCCCTCGACGAAATGCGCTCACCCGCTCAGGTAGCCCAGAACCGTGGTATTTCCGTTGAACAAGTCTTCAAAGGCTAAAAACAAGCTCAAAGACAATGGCACAGATCAAAATCAAACAGATAAAGAGCCGCATCAACTGCCCCGCAGTTCAGAAGCGCACCCTCGACGCGCTCGGCCTCAAGAAAATGAACCACACCGTGGTTAAGGAGAACACTCCCTCGGTGATGGGTATGGTAAACAAAGTTCGTCACCTCGTCGAAGTGACCAACGCTTAATGACTACTACAATGGACTTAAGTAATATTCAGCCCGCCGTCGGCTCCGTAAAGAGCGGCAAGCGCATCGGTCGCGGTCCCGGTTCCGGTAAAGGCGGAACATCTACCCGCGGTCACAAGGGTGCCAAATCTCGTTCCGGCTACAGCCGCAAGATCGGTTTTGAAGGTGGTCAGATGCCCCTTCAGCGTCGTCTCCCCAAGTTCGGCTTCAAGAACATCAACCGCGTTGAGTACAAGGCAATCAACCTCGAGCTCCTCGCAGCCCTGGCAGAAGCCAAGAACCTGACCAAAATCGGCCTGGAAGAGCTTCGCGAAGCAGGCTTTATCCGTCGCAACCAGCTGGTGAAAATCCTCGCCAACGGTGCCCTCAAGTCTGCCATTAATGTAGAAGCACACGCATTCTCAGCTGCCGCCAAGGCCGCTATCGAGGCTGCCGGTGGTTCTGCCAACACCATCTGATTATGAGATTTGTTCAAACATTAAAAAACATCTGGACAATCCAGGAACTCCGTCAGCGCCTCCTGGTAACCCTGCTGCTGGTAGCAATCTACCGCCTGGGTTGCTACGTCGTGCTCCCCGGAATTTCCCCCGACGACATCGACGCCCTCTCAAAGTTCACCAACAAGAGCGGCCTGATGCAGTTGCTGGATATGTTCTCCGGTGGTGCTTTCTCCCAAGCTTCCATCTTCGCCCTGGGTATCATGCCCTACATCACGGCATCAATCGTGATCCAGCTCTGCGGCATGATTCTTCCCTCCTTCCAGAAGATGCAGCGCGAAGGCGAAAGCGGCCGTCAGAAACTGAATCAGTACACACGCTATCTTACCGTACTCATTCTCATTCTGCAGGCACCCGCCTATCTGATTAACCTTCAGGTACAGGTCAACAGCGCAGCCAACGGCCATGCCCTCCACCTGGGCTTCTGGACCGTCGTCTACCTGACCATCATCCTGGCCGCCGGCTCCATGTTCATCATGTGGCTGGGCGAGCGCATAACCGACCGCGGTATCGGCAATGGTATCTCCTTCATCATCCTCGTAGGTATCATTGCCCGTCTCCCGGGAGCCCTCAGCTACGAATTCCTCAGCCGTCTGCCCGGTGCATCCGGCAACGCAGGTGGTCTGGTGATGTTCATCGTTGAAATCATCCTCCTGTTCGCCGTTACCGTCGGAGCCGTACTGCTCGTACAGGGCACCCGCAAAGTACCCGTACAGTACGCCAAGCGTATCGTCGGCAACCGCCAGTACGGCGGCGCACGCCAGTACATCCCCCTGAAGGTCAACGCCGCAGGCGTAATGCCCATCATCTTCGCCCAGGCAATCATGTTCATCCCCATGACCCTGGCAGGATTCCGCGGCGGCGAATCAGGATTCATGCACGCCTTCACCGACATCAACGGATTCTGGTACAACTTCACCTTCTTCATCCTCATCGTTGCCTTCACCTACTTCTACACCGCCATCACCGTGCGACCCACCCAGATGGCCGAAGACCTCAAGCGCAACAACGGATTCATCCCCGGCGTCAAACCCGGCAAGAAGACCGCTGAGTACCTCGACACCATCATGTCGCGTATAACCCTGCCCGGCTCCATCTTCCTCGGAATCGTAGCAATCCTTCCCGCATTCGCCCGTTTCTTCGGCATCAGCCAGAACTTCGCACAGTTCTTCGGCGGAACGTCCCTCCTGATCATGGTCGGCGTCGTACTCGACACCCTCCAGCAGGTTGAGTCCCACCTCATGATGCACCACTACGACGGCCTCATGAAGGAAGGCAAAATCAAAGGCCGTACAACCGGCCAGGCCTATTGATCGTTAATAACAACAACTGAATGATCTATCTCAAGACACCGGACGAAATCGAAACCATGCGCTCCTCATCCCTGCTCATTTCCCAGACCATGGGCGAGGTGGCAAAATGGATTCAACCCGGCGTAACCACACGCAAGCTCGACACCATTGCCACGGAATTCATCCGTGACAATGGCGGAAAGCCTGCATGCCTGGGCTACCACGGATTCCCCGGTACACTTTGCATCGAAGTGAACGAGATGATTGTGCACGGCTTCCCCTCCGACTACATCCTGCGCGACGGCGACATCATCGGCATCGACACAGTAGTCCAGAAGGACGGCTTCATGGGCGACATGTGCTACACATTCCCCGTCGGAACAATATCCGACGAAAAGATGCGCCTGCTGCGCACCACCAAAGAAGCCCTCTACGTCGGAATCGAAGCAGCCCGCATCGGAGCCCGCATCGGCGACATCTCCAACGCCGTCCAGACATATTGCGAACGCCGGGGCTACACCCTGGTCCGCGAAATGACCGGCCACGGCATCGGCAAAAGCATGCACGAAGACCCCCAGGTGCCCAACTACGGACGCCGCGGGATCGGCCCCCGGATCCAGAACGGAATGGTGTTCTGCATCGAACCCATGGTAAACATGGGAAGCCGCAACGTACGCTTCCTCGCCGACGGCTGGCAATGCGTCACCAAGGACGGCAAACCCAGCGCACACTTCGAGCACACAATCGCCATCATCGACGACAAAGCTCAGATTCTCACCACTTTCGACTACATCGAGGCAGCCCTCGGAGACAGATTTATTTAAACACAAGATCAGAATGGCAAAACAATCAGCAATCGAACAGGACGGCACAATCGTCGAAGCACTTTCTAACGCAATGTTCCGCGTCGAACTTGAAAACGGTCATGAAATCACTGCCCACATTTCCGGCAAGATGCGCATGCACTACATCAAGATTCTCCCCGGCGACAAAGTCCGCGTTGAAATGTCGCCCTACGACCTGTCCAAGGGACGTATTGCTTTCCGCTATAAGTAAAAACAGACAATAAACTAAAAGATATGAAAGTAAGAGCTTCCGTCAAGAAACGCACTCCCGACAGCAAGATCGTCCGCCGCAAAGGACGTCTGTACGTCATCAACAAAAAGAACCCTAAGTACAAACAACGTCAAGGATAATAACAAGCTAAAAAATTATGGCAGTTAGAATCGTGGGAGTTGACCTCCCCCAGAACAAAAGAGGTGAAATCGCCTTGACCTACATCTTCGGCATCGGTCGTTCCGCAGCCAAGAGCATTCTTGAAAAGGCCGGCATCGATGTTAACATCAAAGTAAAGGACTGGACCGACGACCAGGCCGCCAAAGTTCGTGAAGTCATCGGCTCCGACTATAAAGTAGAAGGCGACCTCCGCAGCGAAATCCAGCTCAACATCAAGCGCCTGATGGACATCGGCTGCTACCGCGGCATCCGCCACCGCAACGGACTCCCCGTTCGCGGCCAGTCAACCAAGAACAACGCCCGCACCCGCAAGGGCCGCAAGAAAACCGTTGCTAACAAGAAGAAAGCTACTAAATAATAAAACAACATGGCAAAGAAAACAGTCGCAGCAAAGAAACGCAACGTCAAAGTTGGCGCAGAAGGCCAGCTCCACGTGCATTCCTCTTTCAATAACATCATCGTTTGCCTTGCCAACAGCGAAGGTCAGGTCATTTCCTGGTCATCCGCCGGCAAAATGGGCTTCCGTGGCTCCAAAAAGAACACCCCCTACGCTGCTCAGATGGCAGCTCAGGACTGCGCAAAGGTGGCCTACGACCTGGGCCTGCGCAAAGTGAAGGCATACCTCAAAGGTCCCGGCAACGGCCGCGAAAGCGCCGTGCGCACCATCGACGGTGCCGGAATCAAGGTTACCGAAATCATCGACGTCACCCCGCTGCCCCACAACGGATGCCGTCCTCCCAAAAGAAGAAGAGTTTAAATTCAGTTAAGCCCCACAAGGCTAAACTCTGCTTTCACTTTTAGTACATCATTCAAAAAACAACAAGCAGGAAGCAAAAATGCCAAGCCAGTGGCAATCCTGACCGGCCATAAGCCCGGCAGCGCGAACTTCCAAGGCGAATAGACCATATTTTCAGTCACCTCTCTATGGTCGCGGCTGCGCCGACTAAGTTCATCCCCCGGCAACCGGATGCTTCCGAACAAAACTGATTTTAAACACAATGGCACGATACACAGGTCCCAAGACCAAAATAGCCCGCAAATTCGGTGAAGCTATCTTCGGCGAAGACAAAGTTCTCGCCCGTCGTAACTTCCCCCCCGGCCAGCACGGTGCAAACAAGCGCCGCAAAACCTCCGAGTACGGTGTTCAGCTCCGCGAGAAGCAGAAAGCCAAATATACCTACGGCGTGCTCGAACGTCAGTTCCGCAACCTCTTCGCAGAGGCAAGCCGTCTTAAAGGTATCACCGGCGAAATCCTCCTCCAGCTCCTGGAAAGCCGTCTGGACAACGTCGTTTACCGCCTCGGCATCGCTCCCACCCGCGCCGCAGCCCGTCAGCTGGTCCTCCACCGCCACGTCACCGTAAACGGTGCCGTCGTGAACATCCCCTCCTTCCAGGTTAAGCCCGGCGACGTTGTCGGTGTTCGCGAAAAAAGCAAGTCTCTCGAAGTGATTGCCGACGCACTGGCCGGTTTCAATCACAGCAAATATCCTTGGATTGAATGGGACGAAGCCGCTAAGGCCGGCAAATTCCTCCACGTGCCCGCACGCGAGGACATCCCCGAAAATATCAAGGAGCAGCTCATCGTCGAGCTCTACTCTAAGTAATAATTTCTAAGACTAAGATCCATGGCTATATTAGCATTCCAAAAACCTGAAGAAGTATTGATGGTGGAGGACTCCAATTTCTTCGGAAAATTCGAGTTCAAGCCCCTGGAACCTGGCTATGGCATCACTGTAGGCAATGCTCTGCGTCGCGTCCTCCTATCTTCCCTGGAGGGCTTCGCCATCAGCTCCATCAAAATCGACGGAGTAAAGCATGAATTCGATGCCATCCCCGGGGTTAAGGAAGATGTAAAAAACATCATCCTCAACCTCAAACAGGTAGACCTCAAGCAAAAAGTAGAGGACACCGAAACCGAGCGTGTCACCATCAACGTTTCAGGCAAAGAAGTGTTCACAGCCGGTGACATCGCCAAGGCACTCAGCGGGTTCGAAGTTATGAACCCCGACCTGGTGATCTGTCATTTGGATCCCAGCGCAAGTTTCACAATCGTACTGACCATCAACAAAGGTCGCGGTTGGGTCCCCGCCGAAGAAAACGTCACCCCCCAGGATGACCTCAACACCATCGCCATCGACTCAATCTACACCCCCATCAAGAACGTCAAGTACACCGTTGACAACTACCGCGTAGACCAGAAAACCGACTACGACAAACTGACCCTGGAAATCACCACCAACGGGTCCATCCTGCCCAAGGAAGCTGTCAAAGAGGCCGCCAAGATTCTGATTTACCACTTCATGCTCTTCTCCGACGAAAAGATAACCCTCGAAACCACCGAACCCGATCCGGGCGAAGAATTCGATGAAGAAGTGCTCCACATGCGCCAGCTCCTCAAGAGCAAGCTCGTGGACATGCAGCTCTCTGTTCGTGCGCTGAACTGCCTCAAGAGCGCCGAG
This sequence comes from uncultured Bacteroides sp., assembly GCA_964397235.1. Classification (GTDB taxonomy): domain Bacteria; phylum Bacteroidota; class Bacteroidia; order Bacteroidales; family Muribaculaceae; genus CAG-873. The sequence goes on from CAYNHP010000014.1 coordinate 8,169, forward strand.
GTTGAAACCCTCGCCGAACTGGTGGTATTCAACAAAACCGACCTCCTGAAGTTCCGTAACTTCGGCAAAAAGTCCCTCGTCGAGCTGGAAAGCCTCCTCCAGAGCCTTAACCTCTCCTTCGGCATGGACATCTCAAAGTACAAACTTGATAAAGAATAACTTCGATGAGACATAACAATAAATTCAATCACCTTAGCCGCAAGAAGGCCCATCGCGACGCCCTCCTGGCTAATATGACCACCTCGCTCATCATGCACAAGCGCATCAACACAACCCTGGCCAAAGCCAAGGCCCTGCGCATCTATGCTGAGCCCCTGATCAACCGCGCCAAAGAGGACACCACCCTCAACCGCCGCGTAGTCTTCGCTCACCTCCAGAACAAAGAGGCCGTCAAGGAACTCTTCGGTGTAGTGGCAGAAAAAATCGCCAACCGTCCCGGCGGCTACACCCGCATCCTCAAGACCGGCCACCGTCTGGGCGACAACGCCACCACCTGCTTCATCGAGCTGGTTGACTTCAACGAAGCCATGCTCAAAGCAACCGACGAAGGCAAGGCCAAGGCTAAGGCTACCCGCCGCTCCCGCCGCAAAGCAGCTCCCAAGGCAGAAAACCCCGTGGAAGCCGCCGAAAAGCAGGAACCCGAACTGCCCGCAGCTGAATAATCACCCCCCCGGCGATATAAAGAGAGTGCATCATGAGTCAGCCTTATGATGCACTCTCTTTGTTCCATCATTTCCTGAAGTCGACGGACAAACTTGCCATATGATTCTCCTGCAACTTTTCAATATGAAATTAAGGACATCCGGCAGGAAGAAATCTTTTTGTATTTTAACTTATGTCTCACCAAGCTAATCGGTAAGTGTCCAATCTTTATCTTTCTTATCCTGCACCTATGAAAATCCGATTATTTTACGTAACTTTGCGCTCAGTCGGACACATAGTGTTTTGACCGGACATAATTAAAAGCGTTTTTGCATTATCCTTCTATCGGAAATCGCCAATATTCACAAATGTAGGATAAGCAGTCAAAAAAAGACGCTCATGCTTGTCGCATATCCGCTCCCCGACAAGGGGGTATCGATATCCGATAAGGCGTGGGAGCGGACTGTTTATTACATTTAAGGCGTTTGGCGATGCCTCGATAGAAATATTCAGCAGAATCGTCCCGCGCTTTTCTTTTTTCTAATCAGAGTCGATACTGAAGGGGACGGGCAGTTCGCATTACATGAAAAATATGAGCCTTGAATCAGCTTTAAGCATTGCAGGCAGTCTTATAGCGATAGGAACTGCAATGTGGAGTGTGTATAAAAGGACAAAAAGTAAACCAATGACGGCCCTGATGAACGAGTTGGCCGATAAAAGTACGTCCATAAAACGTCAGCATGCAATACTATCGCTCATCAACCGGCGCCTGAAACTGTCCAACCATAGCATATCAGCGCTTTATATCCGGAATTTCCATTCTAACGGTCGCTCAAAACTTGCAATATTTTATGATATTTGCAATGAAAACGACATCGAGCCGACAACTGAAATATGCCAGCTGCTTTTAGGCTATGATGAGCGAAAGTTTAGAAACGAATGGATAGCCCGACACCTGGCACAGACTAATTCAAATCAAGTCAATAGTAACAATACGACTGTGCAAAATACGAAACCGTTAAAATCTGAGCTGAAGGGAACTACGGTGGTATACCTTTCCGCTCTTTTGGCTGAACGCTTCCCGGCAACCTGTAAGAATCTTACTGACATCTTGAATAAGCACGGCATCCCCTTTGCTTTACTCAAAGGAACGAGAGATATCTGGTGCAGGGACTATATGCCCGTTCAGACTCCGAGCGGCAAACTCATCCAATTCAAGTATGACCCATCGTACCTGAAAGATTCCCAGTACGCTGACTCGCGCTCTGATGTAAGACAGGTCGATGCCATCAATAACATAACCCCGATTTTTTCGGACATTAATCTTGACGGGGGAAACGTGGTTATGTTCGGCACTAAAGCAATCATTACCGACCGCGTTTTCACCGAGAACCCTGACCGGGACAAAGAGGAGCTCATTGACGAGCTCTCCGAACTCCTTGAATGCGAAATTATAATCATTCCGGCTTATAAGCCCGAATATGATTTCACCGGTCATGCCGACGGGATGATTCGATTTGTCGACGAAAACACCGTACTGGTCAACAATCTTGATCAAGATTTCAAGTACGTGAAAGCCTCCATGGTTAAGGCCCTTGAACAGGCCAACCTGAAATACATTGACTTTCCATGGTTTGAGCATAAAATAAAAGGCAACAACGAACATGCCATAGGCATCTATTTGAATTATCTTCAAGTAGATAATCTGATAGTGTTACCCGTGTTTGGCGTTCCGGGCAATAAAGACGCCGAAGCACTGGCAAAACTCAAAGAAGTTTTCCCGGACAAAACCATCGAAACGATAGCCTACAACGAAGTTGCCCGACACGGCGGTCTATTAAACTGCACAACCTGGACAGTAAAAAATTGATCTACTGAGCGGGGAGCTTACAGCCGGATAAGCAACGAATTCTATCCCACATGGAAGAGGAAAGAGGGTGTATCATAAGTATGGCTGTGATATACCCTCTTTCACATATCCCGGGGCAATAATCCGGGCGCCGGTGCGTTATATATGAGCGGTTCTCTCCCCCGCGCATAGCTATGAACAATCTGCTCCGAATTCTATCCCCAATTATATTGCTGCTCGTCCTTGCCACATCGTGCATCGAGGACAGCTTCTCCACGTCGCCCTCCGACCAGCCCGAATTCTCCACCGACACCCTCTCGTTGGGCACAATCTTCACCGACGAGCCCTCGGCAACGTCCATCTTCGTGGTGCACAACCGCCACTCCAAGGGCATGAACATAGCCTCTATCGGAGTATCGGGTGCCGATGCTTCCTGTTTCCGAATCAACGTCGACGGTATCTCCGGCACATCATTCTCCAACGTCGAAATCCGCCCCAACGACTCGATATTCGTCATGGTCGAAGCCACCCTCCCCGAAGTGCAGGGCGCTCAGAAAGGCGTCTATAAGGCCGACCTCAACTTCCTCACCAACGGCGTGACGCGCTCGGTGGTGCTCGAAGCAGTGGGGCAGAATGTCACCCGCCTCAAAGGGGTCGTCCTTGAAGAGAACACGTCCTACACCGCCGAGCGTCCCTATCAGGTCTTCGACTCGCTCGTCGTGGCCGAGGGCGTCACCCTCAACCTCGAAGCGGGCACGCGCCTGCTCTTCCACGACGGCGCCTACATGCGCGTCTACGGTACGCTGATAGGGCAGGGGAGCGTCGGAGAGCCCGTTACGCTCTGCGGCGACCGCCGCGGAAACGTCGTCGGCGACATTTCCTTCGACATCATGTCCAACCAGTGGGACGGACTTGCTTTCGCCCCTACATCAGTGGGTAACGTGTTGAAGTTCACTGAAATAAAGAACTCTCGCTCCGGTGTCATCGTCAACGGAGCTCCTCTTGAACTCGTCAACTGCCGCCTGCATAACTCCGGCGGGACCGTTCTGGCCGCAATGGATGCCGACATCAAAGCCGTTGGATGTGAGTTCACCGAAGCCGCCGAGGGTCTGGTGGACCTTTACGGGGGCAACTACGTCTTCAACCACTGCACCTTCGCCAACAACTACCTATTCAGCGTCATCTCCGGCCCGGCCATCGACTTCAACCTCGGCCAGGAGGATGCCGGCGAGCTGCACTTGGACGTGAGCAACTCTATAATCGCCGGCCTCGGCATCGAAATCCCGGACGACGACATCACCGGGGAGGACATCCACTTCCGCCGCTGCCTGTTCAAATCCGAAGGCGACAACGACGAGAACTTCATCGACTGCATCTGGGGCGAGGACCCTCTGTTCTACACCGTCCGCAACGAATACTACTTCGACTATCGCCTCCAGCCCGACTCGCCGGCTATCGGAGCCGCCGATGCCGTCCTCACCCTCGAGGAAGCACTGATGGACTGGTACGGCAACCTCCGTGGCGATGCCCCCGACCTCGGCGCATTTGTTTTTCAACTGCTTGAACAATGAAAATTGCTGAAAATAAGATAGATATGTTGTCCGGCCCTCTCGGGGGTCGGATGATTATGTTTGCCCTGCCGCTGGTGGCCAGCGGCATGCTGCAGCAGTCGTTCAACTCGGTCGACTTCGCCGTGGCAGGCCGTTTCGCAGGCCCCGAAGCCCTGGCGGCAGTGGGTAGCAACGGGCCCGTCATCGGCCTGCTCGTCAACCTCTTTATGGGCCTGTCTATCGGTGTCAATGTGGTTATCGCCAACAGCATAGGCCAGCGCAACTCCGACGGCGTGCGCAAAGCCACATCCACAGCCGCCATGGTGGCCCTCGTTTGCGGCATAATCATGCTCTTGCTCACCGAAGCCGTGGCCGGAGGGATCCTCACCCTGCTGGACACCCCCGCCGAGGTCCTCGACTCAGCCATAGAGTACCTCCGCATCTTCGGCCTGTGCCTGCCGTTCCTGATGGTGTACAACGTAGGCTCGGCAATCCTGCGCAGCGTCGGCGACACCCGCCGTCCATTCTACAGCCTCGTCATCTCCGGCATCGCCAACGTAGGCTTCAACATCCTCTTCGTGGTGGGCATGGACATGGGCGTGGCCGGTGTGGCCTGGGGCACTTTCATCGCCAATGTGGTCAACGCAAGCCTCATCGTGTGGTGGCTTGCCCATGAAGATTCCGATATCCGACTCAATTTCAGGGATATACGCTTCTACTCCACCGAGCTGCGCAAGATAATCAACATCGGCCTGCCGGCTGGCATACAGGGAACGGTCTTTGCAATGTCCAACGTGTTCGTAATCTCCGCCATCAACTCCTTCGGCGCCGCAGCCGTAGCTGGGTCCGCCGCGGCCGTGACATATGAATTCTATTGTTACCTGGTCATCGCCGCCTTCAACCAGACCGTCGTTGCCTTCATAGGCCAGAATTACGGCGCCGGAAACTACGACCGCTGCCGTCGCGTCTTCCGCCTTGGATTCTTCATGGCCTTCGGAGGTTGCGCGGTGCTGAACCTGCTCATCGTAGCCAACGGGACGCTGTTCCTGACCCCCTTCACCACCGACCCCGAGGTGATGCGCTACGGTATGATCCGCCTCTCCACAGCCCTGATGTTCCAGTTCGTCGCCGCCTACTACGAAATCGCCGCCTCGGCCATGCGCGGCCTGGGCGTGTCCATGCTCCCGGCCCTGATTACCATCTTCGGCACATGCCTCATCCGCATCCCCTGGGTGGTATGGTTCCCCGAGGGAGGCTCCTTCGCGCGGTTGCTGTCGGTTTACCCCATCACATGGGCCGTCACCACCATCCTCATGGCCATGGCATACCTACGCACCACTTCCCGCCTGCTCCCTCGGCAAAGCGCCCCGGCAAATAATCCCGCAACAGCATAAGCTTTTAACCATATAATCTTTGAGGTTTGGCAAATTGAGGAAAAATTCGTAAATTTGCATCCCCGAACAGCGACAACAAAGAAATCAAGATACCCTTTATGGCAACAACAGCTGATTTTAAGAACGGTATGTGCCTCGACATCGACGGGCAGTACTATTTCATCAAAGAATTCCTGCACGTGAAGCCGGGCAAAGGCCCTGCCTTCGTGCGCACCAAACTCCGCAACGTCAAGACCGGCCGCATCATCGACAAGACCTGGAACTCCGGCGTCAAGGTAGAAGAAGTACGCATCGAGCGTCGCCCCTACCAGTTCCTTTACAAGGACGACATGGGCTATAACTTCATGCACACCGAAACCTTCGAACAGGTAGCCATCCCCGGCGAGAGCATCGAAGGCGTAGAATTCCTCAAGGAAGGCGACATCTGCGAAGCAATGGTTCACGCCGCTTCCGACACCATCCTCACCTGCGAAATGCCCACCTCCGTGATTCTCGAAATCACCTACACCGAGCCGGGCATCAAGGGCGACACCGCCACCAACACCCTCAAGCCCGCAACCGTCGAGACCGGTGCCGAAGTCCGCGTGCCCCTCTTCTGCAACATCGGCGACAAGGTGAAAATCGACACCCGCGACGGCTCCTACGTTGAACGCATCAAAGTTTAACCCCTCCGGTTATCAACACCAAAGCCACCCCGCCCGGGTGGCTTTTCGCGTTTTAGGAACTAACGGATTAATCGGGATTAATCGAGATTAATCCCGAAAAAGACCGGGGCATGCTTCAGAAGAGACCTTCAAGATTAACCTTGTAAACTCCCGGAGTTGTTTTGTCGGGTTCGATGAACATCAGCATGTAGATGGGCAGGTAAAGAATTTCACCCTCTCGTTTGACGTTTCCATTGCATAACACGATCGCTTTGTGAATGTCGTATTTGGGTGATGTCAGAACATTATTAAGGGCATTATGGCGCAGATAATCCTTGCCGGATTTCACTTCAATTGGCAGAACGCCTGAATCTTTTGCCACTACAAAGTCAATTTCGCCTTGCTTTTTATTGTTGAAATAGTAAGGGTCAAAACCATTGTGCAGAAGTTCTTGAGCCACCACATTTTCATATATGCTTCCGTAATTAATCGTGGTGTCGCCGGCCAGAATTTTACGCTGAATTCCATCAGCATACTGTGCGGCTAAAAGCCCGACATCGTTGGAGAATAGCTTGAACAGATTGCGGGTTTCCGCTAATTTCAGAGGAATTTTCGGCTCTTCTACATTGTATACGGGTATTGCCACTCCGGCTTCAGCGAGCCAAACGAAGCTATCCTCATAGCGGTTGAACTTTGCATGCTCATTGAGGCGCTTCAAGATGAAACGCTTATTTTTGGAGTTCAGCTCCGAAGGAATCAGGTCGAAGATTTCCTTGATTTTCAACCGATTTTCATGGGTAGCATATTGGGCTATATCCTTGCGGTAGAGCGAAACGATGTCCTTCTGGGTTTGGATTACCCGTGCCAAATCGTTGGTGCTGACATAATCCCAAACAGGAGCTGGCATACCTCCAACGATGAGGTAGAGCCGGAAGAGTTCCATGATTTTGGCATGAATAAACTCGTCCACTTCTTGCTCCGCAGTCATACACTCTTTAAGTTTGGAAATTATTTCATTCGAAATGCCTATATTTTCTATAAATTCCTGAAAACTAAGAGGAAAGACTTCTTTGATGCCCATGTATCCGACAGGAACCGATTTGATATCTTTCAATTCCACACCCAAAAGCGAACCGCTGAGTATATAGCGATAGGAGCCCTCGTCCACCAGAAATTTTAGGGCAGTCACAATAGCCGGACACATTTGAATCTCGTCGAAGAAGATAAGAGTATCGCCGGGAGTCAGGGGTTTACTGGCGAAAAGTGACAGACGAAGCATAATATCCTCAGCAGAGGTTGCCATGTCGAACAGCTTTACTGCATCCGGTTGATCAATAAAGTTAATTTCAACGAAGTTCTTGAATGATTCGCCAAACTTACGGATAGCAAAAGTTTTTCCCGTCTGGCGCGCGCCGGTCAAGAGCAGCGCGTTTCGCGATGTTCGGTAATAGTTCGAAATGTAGGAGTCAAGATGGCGTGTGAGCATGGTTCTATTTGATAATCAGTTGCGTTGCCGTTTTTCCAATGCAAAAATAGGTATTTTTTGCCGTTTTTCCAATGGGTTTTGGGCGGTTTTTGCCGTTTTTCCAACGTGATTTGGGCTGATTTTGCCGTTTTTCCAACATTTGAGGTTTTTTGCAGCGGGATGAGCCTCAGAAATTATCGACATAGTGGCGCGCGACCGTTGATAAATTGGCGGGGGATAATTTGCGGGGGAGGGGGGAATTTTGTAATTTTGGGATATGAATAGCGATGTTATCCGACTTTTGCCCGACTCGGTTGCGAACCAGATTGCCGCCGGGGAGGTGATCCAGCGGCCTGCTTCGGTTATTAAGGAGCTGGTTGAAAATGCCGTGGATGCCGGTGCGCGCCACATCACCATCAATCTCAAGGATGGTGGACGCACCCTGATACAGGTCATCGACGATGGCTGCGGGATGAGTCCTAAGGACGCCCGTATGGCCTTCGAACGCCACGCCACGAGCAAGATTTCCAGCGCCGAGGACCTTTTCAGTCTCCACACCATGGGCTTCCGCGGGGAGGCCCTGCCGTCGATAGCCGCCGTGGCTCAAATCGAGCTCCGCACCATGCGGCATGAAGACACCGTGGGCACCTGCCTGCACATCTCCCAGAGCCATTTCGACGGCCAGGAGCCCTGTGCGTGCGCTCCGGGCACGAACATGATGGTGAAAAACATCTTCTATTCTCTGCCCGGGCGCCGGCGCTTCCTGAAGAAGGACTCTATCGAGCTGGGACACATCCTGCGCGAGTTCGAGCGTCTGGCACTGGTGAACACGAATATCGACTTCACACTGATTCACAACGACATAACCCTGCACCAGTTCCCTGCAGGAAGTTTCAAGCAGCGCATCGGCGACCTATTCGGCAAGAACCTCGAGAGCCAGATTTCGAGCATCGGCACCGAAACATCGCTGGTCAAACTCTCGGGCTTCATCGGCATGCCGCGGTATGCCAAGAAACGGGGCGCCCAGCAGTACTTCTTCGTCAACGGCCGCAACATGCGCCACCCGCTTTTCCACAAGGCCGTCCTCAAGAGCTACGAGAACCTCATCCCGGCTGACTCGCAGCCATCTTATTTCATCAGTTTCGAGGTTGACCCGGGCAGCATCGACGTGAACGTGCACCCTCAGAAGCACGAAATAAAGTTCGAGAACGAGCAGGCCATATGGCAGATTCTTTCCGCCGCCATCCGCGAGACCTTGGGCAAGACCCAGGCCGCCGGGGCGTTGGATTTCGACTCTGAGGCTGCTCCGGATATCCCTCTGTTTCAGCCCGATAACACGGCGGAGATGCCCGACACCGGGGGCTCGGCCGACTTCAACCCCTTCCGTGCCTCCGCCGGCAATTCGTCCGGCTTCGGAGGTGGCGGCTACCGTCCTGCTGCGCCGGTGCGCGACTGGGACCAGCTGTTCGACAGTTTTACGCGCGACCGCTCCCAGGCCCCGGCCGAAGTCCCCGAGCCCGCGCTCGACTTCCCCGACGAGAACCTCTGGCACGCATCGTCCGGCAATCAGGCGCAAAGTGCCGCCGACACTGCAACCTCCACCAATACAGGCGGTTACATCCAGCTCCACGGGGAGTATATCGTCGGAAGTACATCGCACGGATTGTTGATTATATCCCAGCACCGCGCCCACGTGCGCGTCCTGTTCGACCGCTTTCTCAAAGAGATAGCCCGCGGCGAGGTGGCCTCCCAGCAACTTTTCTTCCCTGAAACCGTGGAGATGACGGCTTCTGAGGCAGCGACGATGGAGGAGCGTCTGCCGGTGCTCAAACGCCTCGGTTTCGACCTGGAGCGGACTGCTGACGGGGAGTGGAACCTCACTGCCGCGCCAGGGTTGTTGGGAAATGCGAATCCCCGCGAATCCCTGCGCAAGGTGCTGGACCAACTGGCCGAGCTTGAGAGTATCGACCCGGCGGCCTACAGCACGCCCGTGGCTCTGTCGATGGCCCGCAGTGCCGCCATCCGCAGCGGCCAGGCCCTGACGGCGCAGGAAATGGACGCCCTGGTGGCCGACCTTTTCCGCTCCTCCGACCCTTCCTATACTCCCGACGGCCTGACCATCCTCACAACCATCCGCGACGAGCAAATAACAAGTCTCTTCAAATGAGATACTTAACGATACTGCTGCTCCTGATTATCTGCCCCGCGCTCTGGGGCGGAGAGTACAGCACGCGTACCGTCCGCGCCCTGGATGCGTTGGACAAAAGCCTGCAGTCACGCTCAAAATATATCCACGCCCGCCAGGCACGCATCGACTCCCTGCGGGCGACCCTCGACCTCCGGCACCCCGAAGCATCCAAAATCCTCGATATCGCCAATCTTTACCGTGGCTTCGAGAACGACTCGGCGTTGATGTACCTCAACCTGGGCATCGAGACGTCAGGCCCGGACATGCGTCCGCGCTTTCTCTGGAAACGCGCTGCCCTGCTGCCCCTGGCCGGAATGTTCGAGGACGCGCAGCTCACCTTCGACATGGTGGACTCCACCACGCTGACTAACGCCGAGCTCGTGTCCTACCTCGAAGCGGGCCGGCAGATGCACCGCTATGTAGCCGACTTCTACGTGCGCAACCCTCAGCTCCATGCGCGCCACATGGAGGCGAGCCTCGCGTTTCAGGAGCGCAACCTGGAGCAGATGGTCGACGACGACCCCTGGCACAAGTACAACCTGGCGGAATTCTATGCCTCCACGGGCCGCACGCCCATGGCCAAGGTGCTCTTTGAGGAGCTGCTGGATGAGGAATCGGAGCTGAGCATCCGTGCGCGCACGGCCCACCACCTGGCCCTGCTGGCCAAAGGGGAGCAGAATGCCGACGATTACATCTACTACCTGGCCCTCTCGGCCGACGCCGACGCCCGCGCCGCCACGCGCGAAGTGCTCTCGCTGCAGGAGCTTGGGGCCCAGCTGGTCAGCGAGGGCGAGACCGAGCGAGCCTACCGCTACCTGACCACGGCCTTGCGCAACGCCGTGGAGTGCGGCGCGCCGGTGCGAATGGTCGACTCGGCTACCTCGCTGCCAATCATCGAAGAGGCGTACATGGGGAGCATGGAGCGCATACAGACCATCACCTACATAGCCCTGGCCGTATTCGTGGTGATGACGCTGGTGCTGGTGGGCATGACCATAGCCCTCCGCCGCCGAATCGGGCGCATGCGCAAGCTCCAGACGCGTCTGCGCATAGAATCGGAGGCCAGGGAAGTTTACATCAGCCGCTTCCTGGAGCTGTGCTCAATCTATATGGACAAACTGAACCAGTTCTGCAAAATCGCCAACCGCAAGCTGGCGGCAGGGCAGGCCGACGAGCTCTATCGCCTCACCAAGTCGGGCAAATTCGTCGAGGAGCAGAGCGCCGACTTCTTCACTGTGTTCGACAACATGTTCCTGCACATTTATCCTCACTTTGTGGAGCAGGTGAATGCGCTGCTGAGGGAGGATTCGCAAATCGAGCTGCGCGCCGACGAGTTGCTCAACGCCGACCTGCGCATCCTGGCCTTCATGCGCCTGGGCATCCGGGAGAGCACGCGCATAGCCCAGATGCTCAACTACTCCCTAAATACCATCTACGCCTACCGCAACCGCCTCAAAAGCCGCGCCCGCAACAAGGAAACCTTCGAGGACGACGTGATGAGCATCCCTTCGGCCACCTAACTGCAATTTATATTCGCACATCGGTAGCGATTTGCTAAGCTGTTGATAATTAGGGATATGCATGGAGTAGTGTCCTATATTTGTTTATACATGCTTCTAAAACTTGTTGGAAAGGGCTTGACAAAAGTCGTAACTTTGCAACGTCGAAAGACAATACACGATTATATTCAGTTTTAGGGTTAGTATAGATTGTTAGTACTTAATGCATCTCATTGGACTTTTTGATGAATGTACGCGTGCCTTTTGAAGAAAAAGGCTCCGACATAGTTTCTCTCTAAGTCAAAGAAAAATGTGTTTTATGTTAGTTATGTAATTGTTTTAAGATTTATTTTTAAAACACGGCAAGGTTCCCTCGTGAGAAGGAACCTTGTTTGTTTTGTGCGCCGAAAATTACTATCTTTGTAAGCTGAAACAAAAAAGATTCCGAGATGCCCTCCACTGCGTTCCGACAAAAGCTCAAACCCTGGATGCTGCCCATCGCCATGGTGTGCGGGGTGCTCTTCCACGGCCCCATCGCCGCGGTGCAATGGGTGGTGCCCTACCTCATTTTCACCATGCTGCTGATCACCTTCTGCAGGGTCAAGCCGCGCGAGTTCCGCCTGGACCGCACAATCTGGTGGCTGCTGGCTTTTCAGATAGTTGGGGCCGTGCTGCTTTTTGTGGCGCTGAAACCGCTGAATGTGCCTGTGGCTCAGGCGGTTTTCATATGCGTGCTGTGCCCGACGGCTACGGCGGCGCCGGTGGTTACGGGTATGCTCGGCGGAAGTATTGCCTATGTGGCTTCTTACTCGATAATCAGCAACCTGGCCACGGCCATATGCGCACCGCTGCTGTTCATATGGGTAGGAGGGGGAAATACGGACATGAGTTTCGCCACTGAGTTCCTGCTGATTATCAGGCAGGTAGGGCCGCTGATAGTCCTGCCCCTGGCGCTGGCGTTCGCCTTCTATTTCTTCGCTCCGAAGGTCCATCGTGCCATCAGTGGCGTGCAGAGCATCTCGTTCTATCTCTGGGCGGTGAGCCTGGTGGTGGTAGTGGGGCGCTCGGTGAGCTTCATGTTGGCCGAACCTTCCGACCGCATCCCCGAAATGGTGGCCATGGGCATCCTGGCGGGCGTGGTGTGCATAATCCAGTTCCGTGTGGGGCGCCGGATAGGGCGCATCAACGGCGACCCGGTGTCTGCCGGGCAGGGCCTGGCGCAGAAAAACACCGTGCTGGCAATCTGGATGGCCCTGACCTACCTTGACCCAATCTGCTCCATCGGCCCGGCGGCCTACATCGCCTGGCAGAACACCATAAACTCCATCCAGCTCTACCGCAGGATGAAAAGTCAGAAAGCTGATTGAGCGGCCTAAGCATCTCAGTGATGTAACGGACTTATCATCAGTTATTTAACCTTAGACGCAATACCTAAACAAATCACGACGCTCCGGCGTTAATAATATACAGACTAACATAAATGCAGAGACGAACCGTCGCCTCCGACATAAAACACATTACCATCATGTCGATGTTTGAACTTCTGATGGAACTGCCGTTGTTCAAAGGTATATCCTATAAGGGTATAGCTAAGACTGTGGAAACCAATAAGTTCCATTTTCTGAAATATCCTGCCGGCGAGTATATCGCCCGCAAAGGCGACCCCTACGACCATATAACTTTCGTGCTGAGCGGGTCCGTGCGTAGCACCAAGGAAAACGAGGCGCACACCTTCGCCATATCGCAGACTTTCGATGCCCCGGCTGTGCTGGCGCCCGACTTCCTGTTCGGCATGCAGCGCGAATGGCCCGCCAATGTGGTGTCGCTCGAGCCGACCTCGATTCTGAAGATATCGAAGGCCGATTTCACCAACATGCTCTATTCCGATAAAGTATTCATGTTCAACTACTTGAACATGCTCTCGGTCAATGCGCAGAAGGCTCTTGACGGGATGCTTTCGCTGACAAAAGGCTCGCTGGAGGAACGAATCGCCTTCTGGGTCACTACCCTTACGCAACCGCAGGGCAAGGACATCACCCTCAGCTGCCGTGCGCGCGACCTCTGCTCGCTTTTCGGCGTTCAGCGCCACTACTTCGAAACCACTCTGAGCTCGATGCAACAGCGCGGGCTGCTCAAGTACAATAACCGCGAACTGACCGACCTCGACCGCCGGGGCTTGCTCGATTTGCTTCATAACTCAAAGGAAGATTCCTCGGAGGAGCTCCCGGAAATCGATGAGTGATATGTGGCGTAAGGCGTTGATAATCATTTGCTTGATGACGCTGTGCATTGGCGCCAGGGCGCGGAAGTCGCTCAGCCGGCCATATGTCGACGAGCTGCGGCGCGAGTGGGCGACCATGGACACCGGGAGGCGGTCGCGCAAGCCGGTGAAGAATAGCGTTAGCGAGAACGTACGCGAGCGCTTCCTGGACGCCTATATGCTTGAGCGTCAGGGCCGTCGCCAGCTTGCCGCGGGGGCCTACCTCGAAATTCTCGACAGTCTCGCAGCCACGCCCGAACTGTATATCCACGCCAACCTTGCCCTGACCGACTTCTACCGCGGAAAACCCGCCTATGAAAACGCTTACGCCGAGTATCTCCTGCGGGCTGCCCGCGCCATGGCTCAGACGGGCCAGATTGATGCCGACACCTACATTGAGCTCGGAAACTACCTGATTTCCAAGGATTTCAGGCAGGCCGGCGAGCAGGCGCTGAAGATAGCTGCCGTGCGCAAGGCCGAAGTGGGCGAACACCAGAACGCCGACCAGCTCATAAGGATAGCAAGCGCGGAGAGCTCGCGGCGCCAGGTCCTTGTGTGGTCGCTCGTGGGGCTATGTTCATTCATAGCCTTGGCAGCCATTGGTTTCGGGTTGTATTATAAACGGAAACGCCTTCGGGAAGTGATTCGCGGTAGACGGCGTGAGGATGATTTCGAGGCCGAGCGCGACCGGCGACGTGAAATCAACTCCAACTTTATTGCTCTGGCGCTCAGCGGGATAGAAGAATTGAAGAACTTCAACACCTTTGTGGCGCGCAAGCTGACGGCCGGGCAGGCAAAGGCTTTGTATGCCGACGTGGAGTCCGGATCTTATCTACAGGGCGTATCTGATAAGTTCTTCGATGAGTTCGACAGCGTATTTCTGAGCAGCCATCCCGACTTCTACGACAATGTCAACGCCCTGCTCAAGCCCGAACGCCGTTTCGCACCGGCCGACGACGGTCACCTCTCGCCAGAGCTGCGTATTGCAGCTTTCATGATGCTCGGCATCACTGACACCGCCAAACTCGCCATGGTCATGAACCTGTCGGTCAACACCATCTACACCTACCGCAACCGTCTCCGCAGCCGCGCCGAGGACCGCGACAATTTCGAGGCCCGCCTGGCCGGGTTGGAGTGAGAGCGATGGCGATGATGGCCAATAACATACGCAACTTTTGCCCACAACGGCCGTAGGGACGCTCGTTCTGAGCGTCCTAAGGGTAGCAGCGTTTTTCTCCCTATCGTCATGCAGCAATGAAAAATCAGGATTAATCGAGCGGGCGAGGTGAAGGCGCGTTTATGGCCCATTGTGGCGAGCGGGAGCTCGCCACCTCCATACTATTGGGCGTCATGAATGATCGAGATTAGTCTTGATAAATCCTGATTAAACTCGATAAATCAAGCGGGCGACTTGGGAGGGGAAGTCACCAGACCACCCGCCTGCTCGAAATGGGAGACGTGGACGGCTCCCTTCCCGGGCGCGAGTTCGCCACCTCCATGAACGCCCGCAGGGCGTTGACTTTTGTTAGCCACCCGCGCCGTAAGGCGCCGGCGGTTTGCTGACTGTCGAAAAAGAGGCGTCCTTGCGACGCCGACTTACCCGCGAAATAAGTCGGCGTCGCAAGGACGCCAGGAGTATGGTTGCATTCGGAATCCGACAGCGCCTGCGGCGCAATCGGTTACTAAAAATCAACGTCCTGAAGGACGTTTCATTGCGGCCATTGTGCCTCAATGAATAATCGAGCGGGCGTGAGATTGGAGGGGAGGTCTCAAGACCTCCCTCCGGCGCGAATTGGGAGACGTGGACGTCTCCCCTCCCGGAGTAGGTACTCGTTCCAGACCCATATTATCATTTATATTTGCAGGTATATAGCCAAATGCTAATACACTAAAAACCAATAATATAACTTTTCAAGGAGTTTATATTTGGTTATATGGCATCTATACGGGCGATGGCGTTCGCCCGAAAGGCGCTAACTTTGCGGTATAGATAATTCGTTATAAGATTCGAGGTATAATAAGGCATTCCTCTAAGGTATTAGAAGATTGAAAGTTTTAGGTATTTAGTGTTAGAAGAAGAAAGGGTTGCTCCGCGAGGAACAACCTTTTTCTATTTCCGGCGGGGGAAGGCATCGATCATGCTGCCCGGGGTGAGGTTGATGATTCGGGCGCCGATGCTGCGGGCAAATTCGGCCACTCCATGATAGCTTTTGAATGCAATGGCGAAGCTTTCGACGATGGTATGGAGGCGGTAACCGCGGTATTCGTGACGCACGCGGGCCTCCTCGCGGCTATCCTCCTTGTAGAAGTGGGGCTGGATGGAAACAACTTCATTGTCGTCCGTAACGCTCAGGGTTTTCATCCATGAATGGTCGGCGCCGAAGAGCAGCACCTCTTTGTAGCCCATCCACAGGGCCAGCATCAGGGCCGGAATGGCAACATTTCGCGGACGGGGCATGCCCAGACGCATGCGGTAGGCCGCGCGGCGGAACCATCCGAAGCCGTCGAGGCCGATGGCGTTGAAGCCGCGCACGGTTATGCACCCGTTGGGCCACATCGCGCGGGCCTTCCGGACCATTCTCGCAGGCACGAACAGGGTAATGGGCCAGTCGATTCGCGCCATGGCCGAGGTGAGGCGGTCAAGGTTGGCGTCATCGCCGGGCAACTTGAAGAAATGGGGGTCGGCAAGGACGAGGTAGGCCGGCTTTACGTCGAAAAACTCCTCGGACACAGGCGCGAAGTTCACCGCGATTGTTGGATTTGCCTTAAATGTATCCGGCTGCTGCTCAAGGCTTTCCTTAAGCGAGGGGCCGTTGGCCATAACAACCACCGTGGTCCCTTCCGGATGTTTGGGTATCGCGGTGGGGCGGCTTTGGAGCACGATTTTGACAATGCTCTTGAGGGTGGCGGCCAGGCGGTTCATAGGCTGTCGTTGTCGTAGATGTGGGTGCGGAGATAGTTCGTGACGGGCGCAGGCTCGAAGCCGAATTCCTCGCGGACGCGTTCGGCGCTGAAGGTGAGCGTGGTGGTGTACAGCCCATAGAGGCGGCGACCGTAGATCTTGCGGCCGAACCACTGCTGGGGGCGCGTGCTGAGGTTGGATATCCGCTTGTTGTTCAGGCGGTAAGCAAAGGCTTCGGCCAGGTCGTGGACGGTAGGATTGTCCATGTCGGTGAGATTGTAAACCCGATGGGCAACCTCACCCTTTCGGGCTACCAATAGCCCGACAAACCGCGCCACGTCCGAAGCGTGGACCGCCGAGCGGCGCGCCTCGTTTCCCGGGAAGTGAAAGAATGTGCCGCGGGCAATGGTGCGCACAAGGTTCATAGGGAAGCCGCCCATGCCGGTGCCGACAATGTCGGCCGTGCGGATAACGATGCCTTTTTCGCCGGTGGCCCGGATGAATTCCTGTTCCTGAGCCATGAGAGCCGCATCGCGTGCCGGAGCCGACTCGTCGATGTTCTCGCCCTCGGTGGCGCCGTAAATGTCTACATGCGAGAGCATTACGGCCACGTCGCACCCCGTTGGCGAGTCGGTGAGCTCAACGTCGGGCAGCTCGCGTTCGATGTAGGGGAACACGAATCGGGCGTTCGGGGCATAGACGTAAAGCTTCAGGGCTGGCTCGTTCATCGGTTGTGGCGGAGTATGAATTGGGTGTAGATAATTACGAAAAAGCGGCAGTAAAGGCGGAGCCATCCGGCCCGTAAGCCATTGAGTTTCAGCGAACGATGCTTTTCGACAGTGTTGCGCCAGAGGCGGTGGAAAATGGTCTGGGAGGTGCCTCCGCGCTCCATCTCCACCAGGGGGCCTTCGATGTATGTGCCACGGAAGCGGCCGTCCTTGGCCAGGCGGGCGAAGAAATCGAAGTCGGCCACTATTTGAAAGTCCTCGTTGTAGGGGCCCATGGCGTCGTAGACCTTCCGGCGGGCATAGAGCGAGGGGTGAGGCGGGGCCATGCCTTGCTCCATGGAGGCAATGCTGAACCGGTCGCCGGAATAGTAGCGTGCGGAGTCGTGGAAAATAACGTCGGAGAGAGTGAAATCGACCGCGGGGTCGGTCAGCGCCCGGGCCACGCGCTCCAGGGCGCGGTCGTCGGCCAGAATGTCGCCCCCGTTGAGGATGCCTATCACATCGCCCGTGGAAGCCTGCAGGGCGCGGTTCATGGCCGGATATATGCCCTCGGGGGCGCTCCAGAGGTACACGGTTTCGGGGCCGCAGAGCGCCCGGGCCTCTTCCGCAATGGCGGCATCGGAGCCGTCGACAACCACGTGCTCCACCTCAAGGCCCGGTGTGGGTCGCTGCCCCCGCACACTCTCGATGGTGCGCTTCAGGCCCTCGTTGTCGTTGCGCGTGATGGTAAGTACACTGATTTTCATCGCGGAAAAATTATCCGACAAAGATATGAAAAACCCTCCAAATATTCAACACCATGCACGAAAAAAATGGATGTGGCGAGCTCCATGACGTGCTCGCCACTTGTGAGGGGGGTTAGCGGATGCAGATTTTTTCGCTGCGGGTGCCGGTGGTGCGGATGTAGACACCGGGCGGAAGCGAAGCCGGGTCGGCCATGCGGCGGCCCATGAGGTCGTAGATGGCCGCCGGCCCGTCGGCTTCTGCCGCTACGGTTTCCAGGGCGCTGCTATCTCCGGCGGTTGGGAAGACGAGCATCGACGGGAACCAGTAGTTGGAAATCATGGGGTAATCCTTTATGAAATTTCCGTCGGCGTCGAACCGTCGGGTTATGTAAGTGGGGTCGACGAATTTGTGGAACAGGGAAGCGTAGAGTTCGTCGCTGTCCGGGTGGATGCCCAGGGAACAGCCATAGACGTGCCAGTCGCCCGGTTGCTGCGAGAAGTCGATGATTTTCTCAAGGCGTCGCGAGTCGATGTCGAAGCGGAACACGCGGTAGTTGGTGAACCAGCTGTTGGGGCCGCCGCACCAGTACAGGCGGTTGGTGAGGGCCGAGGCGCAGAAGGGATCGGGTGTCCAGGCATACCACGAGTTTGGCGGCGGAAACATGTCGTCCCCTTCGATTGGAATCACTTCCCGCTCCAGCGTTTCGGGGTCGAGGCGGATGAGGTAGGGGACGGTGGCGCCGGTGCCTTGCACGTTTTTTGCCGCGGAGTACCACAGGTCGCCGTCCTTTGAGCGTATTAGGGTAGAGCCTATGCCCGAAGGGCGCCGGGGTCGGGTGCCGGTGTCGCGTTCGAGGGCATCGTCGACGATTTCCATGTCCAGGACCTCGGTGACGCGGTCGGTTTCGTGGTCGATGACCAGGAGGCCGTACTGCTGATGGACGGCGAACACGCGCCCCTGGGCCAGTACCATCGTGCCCGTCTGGCCGAAGTAGAGTGCGCCGGTGGGGTCGCTGTTGGGCTTGTCGTTGTCGCCGCCGGCGTTCGGATTGGCCGAACCCTCCACCTGGCCCGTAATTTCAAGCGACCCCAGGTCCAGCACCCATATGCCGTTGCTGGAGGAAACGTAGCCCTTGGAGGCCGACACGCCGCAGAAGGCGCGCCCGTCGCATTGGTTCCCGCTTGGGTCGATGAGCTGTAACTGCTTGACAATCTTTAAGGTGGACGCATCGGCGACGGTAATCCGGCCGCCGGTGATGTCGGCGCCGGGGTCCTTGTCCTGCTTGGCGATGAGGTAGAGGCGTCCTTCCCATAGTGCGCCATACTGGTTGGTGCACCCCAGCTCCATGCCAGGATTTTCGGCCTGGATGACGCGGTAGTGCCAGGGCTGCCCGTCGGGGTCGTCGGGCAGGAGGTAGTTCACTGTGGAGTTCTGATGCCCGTACCAGTCCTCATTTATGAAGAAAATTCCCTTGGAATAGTCGATATTCCCCGCGGCGGCAGAGGTGGCCGCCACAAGGAATACCGACAGGGAGAGACAAAACTTTCGCATCGGTTATCGGATGATGAGTTTGCGGGTAAAACTGTTGTCACCCACGAGGATATATATTCCTGCGGCAAGGTCAATGGAATGTGTAAATACCTCAGCGTCAACGTAGAAGGCATCGACCACCACCCCGGCGGCGTTAACCAGCTCGAAGGCCGCACCGGCGCACCCGCTGACGGTGAGCACGCGGCCGTCGAGACTTGCGTCGGGCTGCATGGTGCCGGGGGTGTCAAGGGCCGTGAGTTCGCGGACGCTGACATTGACAGCGTGCTGCACCTTGCGGCCGTTGGACTCGATTTCCAGGCCTATGGTATGGTTGCCGAGGGCTACGGGGTTGATGGTGAGCTTATTGCCCTCGAGGCTTACTTCGACCGGGGCTCCGTCGGCAGCCCGGGCGGGGTGAGCCGGAGCCTGCAGGAGGGAGTAGCGGATATTGGCGTCGTTGTTGTCGCGGTCGGAGGCCTTGAGGGTCACTTCCACGGGCTCGTCGCCGAGAGTCAGTTCGATGTCGCCAACAGTCTCAATTTCAGGGCCGTAGACGTCGGGGAATATGGGCATCGACTGGAACCAGTAGTACGGGCGCAGCTCGATGCTACGGTTGAACGTACCCGTTTCGGCGTCGATGAAGTGGGTCCAGTTGTAGCGGTAATGACCCGAGGCGTTCGATTCGGTAGTACCGGCGATGATTTCGCCCGAGCGGTCGTCGTAACGTATGGTTCCATAGGCTCCCTGCACGTAGGTGGGAGTGTGGGCGGGCAGCCCGCTGACTGTCGCTATGCGTCGGAAAGTTTCGGTGTCGATGTCGTAGCGGCAATACTTGCCGTCGCCACCGTTGGCAATTGAGCTGCCGCCGGAGAAGAAGAGCGAGTTGACCGAGTGCGCGCCGGTGAACTGCGTCGTGCGCCAAGCACCCCAACCGCAGGTAACGACGCCGAACTCGGATGGTACGTCCACGCGCTCGGACTCCTCAAGTGTCTGATGGTCAAGGGCCACGAAAACGCTGTGGCCGTCGGCAGTGGTGGCATACCACACGCGCCCGTCGCCGGCCTGGGTGATACCCTGAACGTTGGCATCGGCAACCTCCTTCACGATTTGGTCCGTGTCGATGTCGATGACAATCACGCCCGTGCTCTGCTTGATGGCGAACACATGGTGGCCGGCCAAAACCATGTCGCCCATCTGGCCGGAATAGAGGTCGGTGCTGTTTTCGCCCGGCATGGCGATTTTGCCTGTGATTGCGCAGGCGTCGGTGTCGATGATGTAAATGCCGTTGCTCGTTCCGAAATATACCTTTCCGGGACCTGCGCCGCAGAGGGCGCGTCCGTCGCTGCTCTTGGACTCACCCTCGACCATAATATCGTCGATAGAACCGATGCGCTTGAGGGTAGCGGCATCAGCGATGACCAGCCGCCCGCCGCCGGGCAGCGGGTCGCCGCCGTCGGCCGCCTGCTTGGAGCTGACGATGAGTTTGCCCCCGTGGATGATGCCGTACTGCGAGGTGCATCCGAACGACATTCCCGGATTTTCGCGCTCATAAGCCTGATACACAACGTCGTAAGTGGGCGAGAACCAGTTCAGGCCGCCGTTGGTGTGGCCGAACCACTCCTCGTTGAGCATGATGGTGCCGGTGGTGTAGTCGATTGCCTTGTCGCGCTCGGGCTCGACCACGCGCACGGTGATTTCCTTGGAGAAACCGGTTCCGTCGGCGGCTGCCACGGTGAGCTTACACTCGCCCACGCGGTGGCCCGAGAGCTCATAGGGTGTGGTACGGGTTTTCTTTTCGTCCCAGAGGTTGACCTTGTACATGGTGGCGATGTAGTTCTCGCGCGCCGAGCCGTTGTCGCTGAGGGTGACCGTTACGTCGGTTATGTCCGGGTCCGCAGGAGAAAACACGGGGAAGAGGCCGGTCATCTGCTTGGGCGTGAGGGTCAGGACGCCGTCGGGGCCGACAGCCTCGAAAGTTATGTCCTGCACGGGGTTCTGCAGCGAAGATGTAAGGGCGTAGCCGGCGGTCAGCGACGGGTTCAGGGCATAGGTCGCCGTGATGTCAGCCTCGCCGGGGGTCTTGGTGGTGGTCACCACACCGGTCGAGGCTACCGTTGCGGCTTTGGTGTTGGAGCTGGTGTAGGTCATCTTGGTGTAGGTGGCATCGGCGGGCACTATAACCAGCTCATTGTCAACAGGATGGTTCAGGCGCGTGTCCACAGTCGCCCGGGCATAGCTGATGCCGGTGACGGGCCGCTCGGGGTTGCGGAGAGTGATGTGGACCTCGTTGGAAGTAATATATTCTGCTTTGGATGCCCCGGGCGCAGTGTAGGAGCCGCGGATGCGGATTGTGCCCTCGGCGGGCGCGAAGTTGGAGTAGGCCGTCACCTGACCCATCAGGGAAGTGACCGTGGCGGTGCTGATGGTGGGCAGCTCGTCCTTGAGCCAGTTGTAGGCTGTGCTCATCTTGCCCCCGGCGGGAATCTGAATGAACAGCGGCACCTGCAGATGTTGGTCGGCCAGCGCGTAGTCGATTTCGGCCGGAGCGGTAATAATCACCTCCGAGTCCATGGCCGGGCGGTAGAGCCGGTAGGGCAGGGCAACGGAGGCCGTTTCGGCCGGTTGGTGCGACACAATCATCACCGCGTTGGGGTTGAGCCAGCGCCCGGAATTAACTTTGTTAAAGTTCTCGTCGACAGTGCGTTTTACGTAGAAATTCCATGTGTCGGCGACGTCGGTGTGGTCGTAATTGCCGCTGATGGTGCCGTCGTGGTTGGAGTCGTAGGTGATGGCTATGTCGGAGCCGTTTTCGCTCAGATTCATGCGCGGGTCGGCCTCGGATATGGTCTGGAGCACTTTCATGAGGTTATCGTCCCAACCGCCGGTCCAGCGGTAGCCGTACACGAGGTTCTCAGGCCCGCGGCCATCGTTGAACTGAAATACCACCGTGGCAGCTTTCTCGCCCTCGCCGACCCAGAAGTTGACCTTGGATTGGTCAACGGGTTGCACCGGCGTGGCGGCCTCGTGCATTTCCTCGCCCCAGTAGTCCATGGAGTAGTCCAGGGCTTCGGCCAGTTCGCCGCCTTGGGCTCCGATGCCTTCGCCGTTGAAGGTGATGTACTTCCAGGCCTGCACGCACCCGTCGGTGAGGACGGTGCTGGACATTCCCAGGCCCGAATAGCCCATGTAGTCGTAGTCGTTGGGGCCGTGCCAATAGGACCAGTATCCGTCGTACCATCCTGAGCGCCAGCGGTATTCCATCGAATCGGCATATCCGTCCTCGAGTTGCCAGTAGTCATAATCGTAGGCAGGATAACCGTAGAAAAAGGCGTTGAGCGGGTGTTCGATGATGCCCGAGTCCTTGGCGCGGACAATGGCGTCGGCACACATCTGCTCCGCATCATAGCCCGGCGCCGTCTCCTGACCCATGGTGATGTTGGGGTCGAAGTAGCCGAAGGACACCTCGCCGCCGATTGCGGCGCGGTCGAAGTCGTAGTGAAGCACGTCGAGCTCCTCACGGTTGGCGCTGAC
The DNA here is from genome assembly GCA_964397235.1 of uncultured Bacteroides sp. Classification (GTDB taxonomy): domain Bacteria; phylum Bacteroidota; class Bacteroidia; order Bacteroidales; family Muribaculaceae; genus CAG-873. The sequence goes on from CAYNHP010000014.1 coordinate 31,077, forward strand.
TCCCAGCGCGTTGAGGGTCGAACCCATGGAGCCCGTGTACTGAATCATGGCCGTAAGGATGCTGCTTTGCGAGGCGACGGCGCGCACGAGGTCCTCGCCCGTGGCGGTTCCGCTCCAGCGGTAACCCCACACGAGCGATTCCTCCCCGTTACCGTCCTGAAAGTCAATTACCAAGGCGCATTTCCTGTCGCCGTCGGGGTCGCCGGCCCAGTGCTGGATTTGGTCCCAGTCAACCCAGGGAATGTAGTCCGTGGCTTGGGCTGCAAAGGCCTGTCCTGCAAGAGCGAGGCCGAGAAGTAAACTTTTCTTCATTGCATTGATTTATAAGTGATTGATAGTTAGTTGTCCAAAGGGTCGGGCAAAGGCACGCCCGGGAGGTCGATGTGGAGGTCCTGTGCGCGGCTGAGTTCGGTGGAGGTTTCGCCCAGCCAGCCGCAGTACTGGTTCAGGCCCGTGTAGACGCGGACGAAGTCGGCTCCGGGCAGGTCAACCGGGTTGCCGTCGGCGTCCACCGCCCGGGCGATGTCGAACGAGTTGAGGTCGGCAAACTCGTTGGGGTGATTGTCCACATAGCCCCAGTCGAAGGCGTAGAGGATGAAGTAGCGGCCTATACCGCTGGTATCGAAGCCGTTAGGAGGCAGGAGGGTCCCGGTGAAGGTCAGCTCCTCGGCCCCGACCCACTCCGGCCAGTAGCTCTGGGCGTGGAAAATGTTTTTTGCAATATACCCGCTCGCGCCCTGATTGTCCGTCCACGGAATATAGACCAGGTCGCACAGGTAGCCGTCGTCGTCCTCCACAGGGGTGTGCTCGTCCGGCCGACGGTAAGTGATTGAGTATCCGTGCTTTGTGGCGGGATTTGCATAGTGGCTGCCCGCGAGTTCGTACCAGGGGTCGTCCGGCAGGCCGTTGCAGTTGGCGTCATAGCTGACCATGACGATACCTGGCTCGGCCGAACCCCCTTTGGCGTCCGGATTGGTTAGCTCGTAGAAGGCGTTTCCCCATATGCGGAAGTCCTTTTGCCCCGGAAGATTCATCACCGTGTGGTCGAAGCCGAAGGTGACGAAACCGCCGTAGCCCCCGAGGCTTATCATGACGTCGTTGGTGCCGCTGATGCATTCCTCGGCCTTGCGCACCATGTCGGCATACGTGTCGCCGGCCTCGTACTGCGGCATTTCGTTGACGAACTGCCCGGGCGCCGGACAGTAGTCGTACACCTTCGCGATGTAGGGGCTGTACTCTATCTCCTCGTGCATCACAACTATCTGAAATTCAAAGTCGTACGGTGTGGTGTCATCAATAATTCTCAGTTCTATGCCGTACGTTCCCTCCTGGGCTGAGATGAAGATGAAGTCGCGGTCGGTGGAGGCCGTAACGCCGTCCACAAGCCACTCATAGGCTGCGCCGGTGAACGCCGGGTGGAGGTCGAGTTTCTGCATCCGGGGGATGTAATAGATATCGTCGATGCCCAGGCTCACCATCGGGATGTCCTCATGGCAACCTGTCAGGGCGCAGAGCAGCAGGAAGATATGGAAAATTCGTTTCATTTTGGCAGGAAGACTATGTGAGCGGGGATGTCGCCGGCGCGCACGCTCCATTTGCGCACTCCCGTAGGGGAAAAGCAGTAGAGCGTGCCCGAGGACACGTAGTTTTTTGCGTCGGTGACGAATATATCGCCCGTTTCGGGGTGCACGGCGATGCCGTAGGGAACAGTAATGTCCTTTTCGCTGCCGTCGGTGATAAAGTTAGTGGAAATCACCTCCTTGGTGCGCACGTCGATGATGCCGTAGCTGATGGTGTTCGCCTGCGTGTAATTGTTCCATTCAGTGGCGTAGAAGTACATATTGTCGCCGGAAAAAGCCATGTTCGAGCAGGCCACCTCAAGTGTGTCCGTCACAACCATCTGGTTATAACCCGGCCGCTTGTCCATCACGAAGAGTCGCGACGGTACGCCCTGATAATCACCGCGCGAGGTGACCCACAGCTTCCCGTAGCGGTCCTTCTTGAGGCGGTGGAGGTTTATTCCCACGGGGATTTGCTGCACCTGCTTGAAGTCGATCATCTGAATGACGGACACAGTGTTGTCGTAGTCCGGAACGCGGTAGCCCCCGGAGTTAGCCACATACATATAATCGTCGACAATCTCCATCTCCTCCGGCTGGTACCCCGCCGATACTTTGCGGGTAACGGCCAGCGAAGTGGTATCCACTTCGTAGACAGCCCCTTTGGGGGCGTCGGGGTCGATGAGCACCGGCCCTACGTAGGAACTCACATAGGCTTTGCCGCGGTAGAAGCGCACGTAGCGGCAGTTGGGAATGTCCACCTGCCCCAAGCGTACACCCGTGCGCGCATCCAGCACCTCCACCTTGTGGGAGCAGTTCACCACTATGTATAGCTTCGAGCCGTAGATGCCGATGTCATTACCGACGTCGCCCAGCTCCTTGACCACGGTCGGATTCTTCTCGGCATAAAGGTTGCGGCTGTACAGGCCCGTCAGATAATCATAGTAGTCCAGCGTGCATTTGTTGGAACCCATGTTGCCCTCGTTGACCAGGAAGAGGCCGCGGATGCCGCTGTCGGGGGCGATGTCGCTGATAATTTCGTACTCCGTGGGCACCACAAGCTCGTCCTCACGACAGCCTGTGGCACTCAACAGGAGCGACAAACACAATATAAAGAGATCAAACTGTTTCATATTTCTACGGTAATGGCGAAGCGGTAGTTACGTTTGGGCATGGGGTAGTTCAGAATCACGTCGTAGTCCTGGCTCAGGAGGTTGTTCACCTCCGCCTGGAGGCGCATCTTCACGCGGCTCAGGCCGAAATCGTAGCTGGCCGAAAGATCGGAGGTGTACCAGGGCTGCGTGTAGTTGTAGCGGATATTTTCCTGCTGATTGTAGCGCGAGCCAACGTATATGAAGCTGTAATTGAGGCTCCAGCCCCGCCACGAAGCGTTGACCACCGCCGAGCCCGAGTGGTGGGGAATGTAGGGTATCTGGTGGCGGTAGTAGTTGTCGGCGGGGTTGGTGATGTCGATGGCCCGCTGGTAGGTGTACTGCCCGCGGATGGTCAGCAGGAGTTCGCGCGCCGGACGCAGGGACACGAGGGCCGTGGCGTCCACACCGCGGATGTCCACCAATCCCAGGTTGAGCATGGTCCAGCGGAACTGCTGCCCCTTGGGGTAGGCCACGATTTTGTCGTGGACGCGGTTGCAGTATGCATCGCAGCTGAAGCGTATCGCCGCCACAGGGCCGCCGCAGGCCTTGTCCAGAAGCACCCCGAGGTTGTACTGCTCCACACGTTCGGGGTTGAGCTTGGAGTTGCCCATGTCGGCATAGTACAGGTCGTTGAAGGTGGGCATGCGGAAGGAACGCTTGTAGAACGCCCTGACCGACAGTGATTTGGTCCGCAGCGGATAGAACGATGCATAGACCGCGGGCGTGAGCACCGACTTGTCGGCCGGCGCTTCCTGGCCCTGAAGGCGATCGTGGACAAAGGTCAGAAGGCCGCTCCCGGTGAGCGTCAGCCGCCTCAGTTCCAGCGATGTGGCGACCGACAGCAGGTTGGTGAAGCGCTCGGGTTTCGCAAACCCGTACATGTCGGCGCTGAGCGAGTTGAACATGAAGTCGTAGCTTGCCGATGCACGCCAGCGCGGGCTTATCTCAAAGAGATTGGCCGTCGAAAAATACATTTCGCGCTGGCGGTAAAGGTTGTCCACCTTGATTTGCTTGTCGTCGTTGTTGACGTAATGGGTGCGGTAAAAGGCGTACTTGATGTTGGCCAGGGTGGTCCAGCGGCCATAGGAAAGTGTCGTGGAACCCTGCGCGAAGGAGTTGGTGTCCCATATGCGCTCGCCCCGGCGCCACACATTGTTGACAATCGCCCCGGGCACGCCCCGCTCCGAGTTGTAGTTATAAGCCTTGAAATGCCATGTGCCCGCGGTGAACGCTCCGTGGAGGTTTGCCTCAATGCGGGTGGCGTTGATGTCGCCGTTGCGGCGCACGGCAGTCGTGTCGTAGGCAAGCTCTCCGGCTGGATTCACACGCCGGTAGCGGAACCTGTACTTCCCGCTGGATGTGAGCCACTCGGCGCTGAGCGAAGCGCTCACCGCCTCCGAGAGTTTCAGCTCAATCAGGGCCGAGGGGTTGAGCAGGTCGAAGGAACCGGTGCGGACGGCTGCACGCAGGTGGTAGTTCTCCCCGGCGGCGAACGAGGGCGTGCGCGTGCGCAGGTAGATGGTGCCGGCATTCCCGAAGTCGCGCGCCGGCTGCAGAAGCGCGCTTTTCTGCCCGTTGTGCACCGACAGCGCCTCGAGGTTATCCAGCGAGAACTGCCCCAGGTCAATCTGGCCGTTCTGCGCATTGCCCAACTGCACTCCGTCGTAGACCACACCCGTGTGGTTGGTCCCCATCGAGCGTATGTTCACCGTCTTGAGGCCGCCCACGCCGCCGTAGTCCTTCACCTGCACCCCTGCAAAGTAGCGCAGGGCGTCCGCCACGCTGTTGCTGTTGAGCCGCTTGAGCTCATCGCCGCTGAGGGTCTGCACCGGGATGGTTTCCTTCAGGGGGCGCCCGGCTGTCACCACAACTTCGCGCAGGGTGTCCTGCCTCTGTGGTTCCGCGCCTCCGGCAGACATACGGCTTGCCGTAGCTATGAAAATGATTGAAAATAAGACTTGCCTTCCTTTCATTGTGTTGATTTTCAGATACAAAAAAATCTCCCGTTTGCACTGATTGACCGGTGCGGACGGGAGTAGGGGTATCTTCATGAGCAACACGCAGATGCGGGCGCTCCAAAGGAGTCGGCAAATATTTTCGATTTGTCAGACCGCTGCCCATAGTCCCGTAGGCTGATCATTTGGCGAAAATGGCAGGTCTTCTGACTTATCCCGGTTGGTTCACGCCTTCCCGGCCTAAGGCCAGTGGCAAGATGTGAGCAACGACTGCGCGCGGACTTCACCGCGGGCGGGAATTACAGCAGCGGGTACTGTTGAGGATTCTCACCTCATTCCCTTTTGATGCCCCTGAGCCTCCTCTCTTGGAAGCGGAGCAACCATTTCGACGGCAAAGGTAGTAATAAAAATCCCTTACTGCAAACGCGATTCAAACTTTTTTGGCGTAAGCCTATTTTTTTAGGGCAAAATTGCGTATTTTTGCAACTTATTATGCAAGGCGGCCAACCGATAAAGATAGATGTGGGCCGGGTTCTGAAGGAAAAACTGGGAACCCGCAGCCGATTCATACCCCGCTTCCTGGTCAAGGGCATAGAAAAAATCATTCATCAGGAAGAGCTCAACGGTCTGCTGGCCAGCAACTTTCCGGCCCGCGGGGCAGCCTTCTGCGAGGGTGTGCTGGACGATTTGCAGGTGCGCCTCGTCATCCACGGCGAAGAAAACCTGCCCGCCGACCCCCGCTTTATCCTGGTGAGCAACCACCCCCTGGGTGGCCTGGACGGCGTGACCATGATTGCGTGGCTCAGCCGCCGCTACGGGCGCACGGCCCGCTTCGTGGTCAACGACATCCTCATGGCTATCGAACCCCTGCAGGAGTGCTTTCTGCCCGTGAACACCCACGGAGGCCAGAACCGCGATGCCTCCCGACGCCTGGCCGAGGCCATGGAGGGCGACGACCCAATAGTCGTATACCCCGCCGGGCTGGTGTCGCGCCTGGGCGACGACGGTACCATTGCCGACACCCCGTGGCGAAAGATGTTCATCGCCAAGGCGTTGGAGTACAACCGGCCCATCGTGCCCGTCTACTTCGACGCCCGCAACTCAGGCCTCTTCTACCGCATGGCGCGCCTGCGCAAGCGCGTGGGGCTCAGGTTCAACTACGAGATGGTGCTCCTGCCCCGCGAGGTGTTCCGCGCCCGACGCTCAACATTCACGCTCACCGTCGGTAAGCCCATCTCCTGCGCAGAGCTCCGCCAGATGGGCGTCAGCACCGCCACCGCCGCTCGCATTCAATCCTTAGTTTACTCACTTTCAAACGCCAATAAGACAGATGAATGAGCAGATAATCGATCCTGTGTCCCCGCAATTGCTCAAAGGGGAATTGACGCCGGACCGATTCCTCCGGAAGACCAACAAGGGGGGAAACGAAATATACGTCGTGACGGCCCACAACGCGCCAAACGTGATGCGCGAGCTGGGACGCCTGCGCGAGATTGCTTTCCGCTCCGCCGGCGGCGGCACTGGCAAGGCCCTGGACATCGACCGATTCGACACCATGGCCAACCCCTGCCGTCAGCTCATCGTGTGGGACCCCGACGCCGAACTCATCCTCGGCGGCTACCGCTATATCCGCGGCCGCGACATGGTGTTCGACCCCGACGGACGCCCCCACATCGCTATCAGCCACATGTTCAACTTCTCCCCTGAGTTCCTGCGCGACTATCTGCCTTACACCATCGAGCTCGGACGCTCGTTCGTGCGCACGGAGTACCAGTCGTCCAAGGCCGGCGCCAAGGCAATATATGCCCTGGACAACCTTTGGGACGGCCTCGGAGCGCTCACCCGCATATATCCCGAAGTGAAATATCTTTTCGGAAAGGTCACCATGTACCCCAGCTACAACAGCAGGTGCCGCGACCTGATTCTGTACTTCCTCAACCGCTACTTCCCCGACCGCGACGGCCTCGTGCGCCCCATCAAGCCCCTGCAGACCAACCCCGACCCCGCCATGAGCGCCCTCTTCGCTGGCGACGACTTCCGCGCCGACTTCAAGATTCTCAACAACGAGGTGCGCGCCCACGGCCTGAACATTCCTCCCCTGGTTCACGCCTACATGAGCCTCTCGCCCACCATGCGCATGTTCGGAACAGCCATCAACGACGAGTTCGGCGACGTCGAGGAGACAGGCATATTCCTGGCTATCGACGAAATCCTCGAAGAGAAAAAACAACGACACATCGACACATATAAACCCTGACATGTACACCCTTACCCCGCTCACAGCCGTTTCGCCCGTCGACGGCCGATATCACTCCAAAACAGCTCCCCTGGCCGACTATTTTTCCGAGTACGCCACCATCCGCTACCGCGTCAAGGTCGAGGTGGAGTACTTCATCGCCCTCTCCGGCGTGGGACTGCCCCAGCTGCCGCCCCTGAGCCCCGACGCCCAGGCCGCCCTCCGCGAACTCTACAGCCCCGCCAACTTCACCCCCGCGGAGGCGCAGAAAATCAAGGACATCGAGAAGGTCACCAACCACGACGTCAAGGCCGTGGAGTACTACCTCAAGGAGCAGTTCGACCGCCTCGGCCTCTCCGGCGTGAAAGAGTTTATCCACTTCGGCCTCACCAGCCAGGACATCAACAACACCTCCTTCCCCATGATGGTGCGCGACGCCGTGGTCAACGTCCTCTTCCCGGCCCTGACCGAGCTCCGCGAAGCCCTCGAGGCCATGGCCACCGAACACTCCGGCGTGGCCATGCTCGCCAAAACCCACGGCCAGCCCGCCTCCCCGACAACCCTGGGCAAGGAAATCAAAGTATTCGCCTATCGCCTTGAGCAGCAGCTCCTTCAGCTGAGCCACGTGCCCGTCTCCGGCAAGTTCGGCGGCGCCACCGGCAACTTCAACGCCCACCGCGTGGCATTCCCGCAGGTCGACTGGATCGCCTTCGGCAACAGCTTCCTCACCGAGCAGCTCGGCATCGCCCGCGAAGCCTTCACCACCCAGATTTCAAACTACGACAATCTGGCCGCACTCTTCGACGCCCTCAAGCGCCTGTGCTCAATCATCATGGACCTCGACCGCGACATGTGGTCCTACATCTCCATGGGCTACTTCAAGCAACGCATCAAGGCCGGTGAGGTTGGTTCTTCAGCTATGCCCCACAAGGTGAACCCCATCGACTTCGAGAACTCCGAGGGCAACATCGGCATCGCCGTGGCCCTGTTCGACCACCTGGCCCACAAGCTGCCCGTGTCCCGCCTCCAGCGCGACCTGACCGACTCCACCGTCATCCGCAACATCGGCGTGCCCATGGCCCACATGCTCATCGCGCTCGCCTCAACCCTCAAAGGCCTGGGCAAACTCATCCTCAACCGCGAAGCAATCGACGCCGACCTCGACGGCTGCTGGAGCGTCGTGGCCGAAGCAATCCAGACCGTCCTCCGCCGCGAGGGATACCCCCAGCCCTACGAAGCCCTCAAGGCCCTCACCCGCGTAAACACCCGCGTCGACGAAGCCGCCATCGCCGCTTTCATCGACTCCCTCGAGGGCATCAGCGACGAAGTCCGCGCCGAGCTCCACCACATCACTCCCTCCAACTACACCGGCTACACCGTCTGACCCTTCCCCCCATATACACAGCAAGCCGAGGCCCCCGCCCCGGCTTGTTGCATATC
>CAYNHP010000015.1:0-39323 GCA_964397235.1 uncultured Bacteroides sp.
AGGTTTAGAAATCGACGGTGAGGCGGACGTTGAACTGGCGGCGGGTGAGGTAGTTTGGCACGGCGTACTGGATTTGGTTCACGTCAGTGACCCAATAGTAGCTGCTGACGTTGGAGATGTCCAGCAGGTTGAACACGTCCACGCCGATCCATGCGCTTTTGATGAAGCGGTTGAGGCCGCGCTTTGGCTGGCCGGGCTGCAGGGGCGAAACGAGGGCGTAAGCCAGGCCGACGTCGACGCGCTTATAGGCGGGCGCGCGGAAGTAGCCTTCGTCGCGGCTGCTCTGCGGCGCGGTCATGGGCAGACCGTCGGAGAGAATGCCCCGGAGGTTGAACTTGAGTTTCGGGAACTTGGGGAAATAGTCCGTGAAATAGAGGCCGAGGGCATAGCGCTGGTCGGTAGGACGGGGCACGTTGACACCGTTGAGGTTCTCGTTAGTCTTCATGAGCGAGAAACTGATCCAGGAGTCGGAGCCGGGCACGAACTGGCCGAAGAGCTTGAAGTCGAGCCCGGTGGCGTAGCCCTTGGAGCTGTTGACTCCGGCGTAGGTGATTTTGAGGTTGTCGATTTCGTAAGGAATGAGATTCGACAGGGCCTTGTAGTAGGCCTCTGCGGTTATTTTGAACGGACGGTTCACGGCGCGGAAGGTGTAGTCGGCCCCGAGGATGAACTGGAGCGAGCGCTGGCTACGGATCTGGTCGTTGAGTTCGAGGGTTAGGTTGCCCATGCCGTCGTCCACCGGCCGGCGGAACTCCTTGAAGAAGGGTGTCTGGTAATAAAGGCCTGTTGCGAAGCGCAAAGACAGGCGCGGGGCCTTGGCGGGCACAAATGATGCGCTGATGCGCGGGCTCACGAGGAATTCACGGTTGAAGGTCCAGTAAGAAAACCGCAGGCCGCCGTTGACGGTGAGATATCCCTTGTCGGAGTCCAGGCGCCAGGTGTCCATGCCGTAGAACGACATGCGCGACGATTGCAGTTCGCTGCGCGACGACAGGTTGTAGACAACCTTGAGGGCGTCGGGGTCGAACGGCAGGGAGTAGCCGGCGGAGTCGCGCAGTTCCCATTCGCGTGCGCGGTCATATATATTATGGTGTTGGAATGTCGCGCCGTACTCGAGGCTATGGCCGCCCTTGAGCCCGGTATTCCCGCGCAAAGCTACCGACAGCACTGAAGCCTTGAAGCGGTTGCGGGCATGCTCGTGGTAGCGACCCACACCGAGCTCGCCGCCGATGGCCTCGCTGTCGCCCGACCCCTCAGTGCCGGCCTGATTGAGCCAGTACTCGCCGGAAATGTCGTAGCCCACGAGCTCGTTGGTGAAGTAGCCCGAGGCCTGGAGGGTAAAGGTGTGAGCCTTGGAGGGTACGAACTGCAGCGACGCGGCTCCGAAGTAAGTTTCGAAGCGGTCCTTTTCCTGCCCGTCGAAAAAGACGGTGAATTCCTTGGCGTCGGTAGATGTTCCGAATTTGGTGGTTCGGGTGTGGGGGATGAACTTATAGTTATTGACGGCGATGTTGCCCAGGATGGAGAGTTTCCACTTGGGGCTGATGTTGAGGTTCAGCGACGTCTGGTAGTCGAAAAACTGCGGGTCGTAATCGCCCTTGTCCTCGAGCGAGCCCAGCAGGGAGGCGTTGCGGTGGTAGCGCACGCCGTGGAGCTGGCTGAAACGACGCGAGCTGGAGCCGATGGCCAGCGAGGCGCCCTGGAGGGAGGCCGAGACGGTGCCCTCGAAGGCTTCGGGCTGGCGGTAGGTGATGTCGAGCACGGAGGACATCTTGTCGGAGTAACGAGCCGAGAAGCCGCCGGTGGAGAAGCCTATGGCGCCAACCATGTCGGGGTTGACGACGCTGAGGCCTTCCTGCTGGCCGGAGCTTACGAGCTGCGGACGGTAGATTTCGATGCCGTTGATATATACGGAATTCTCGTCGTAAGATCCACCGCGGACGCTGTACTGCGACGACATCTCGTTGTTGGAGTTGACGCCGGCCATGGTGGTGAGCATCCCTTCCACAGAGGGGCCGCCCACGCCCGGGGCGAGGCGGTAGGATGACCCTTCGATGCGCTGCATGCCGTCGGTCTGCTTCTGGAAGTCGGTCACTTCGATGCCTCCGAGGGTGTAGGAGGCCGGCTGCATCTTGACGTTGACCGTCACCTGCCCCGAGGGTTCCACAAGGCGCCGGCGGCTCGTTTCGAAACCGATGCATGAAAAGACCAGGCGGATGGTGTCGGCCTCCGGGGCAGTCAGGGAGTACTTCCCGTCCAGGCCCGAGGTGGTACCGATGGCACTACCGGCCACCTTGATGGTGACGAACTCCAATGGTTCGTTCTCAGCGTCGGTTATCAGTCCGGAAATGGTCACGGGCCCCTTTGCGACGGCAAAGAGTGCGCAGAAAATGAAAAGCAGGGATGTTACTAAGTTTCTCATCAACACAATAACGCCAAATGGGGCGAAAAATTGTGTCAGTGCAATGAGATTCGATATGTGGTGTACAGTACTCCTCGGGCACCGGAGGCAATCTTTTGCCGCACCAGGCCTTCGTTGAGGCCGGAAGGAGAATCCGGGTCGGCGGACGTGCCGAAGTCGAAGTATTTCTCGCCCATTCCCTTGGCGGCATCCATAGCTGCGGCGTGGATTGCCGGGAGGATACGCCGCTCGCGCCCGGCTGCGGAAAGGGCTGTGTACTGACTATGGGCGGCAACGCGCGAGTGGTAGACCACCACCCCACCGAGGAGTTCGCCTGCCGCACGGGCCGCATACAGGCGAATGTTTTCGGGGAAACGTGAGCGAAGGAGAGAAATTTCGGCAAAAGAGTGGACCGGGGTTGTGCCGAACCGTTCCTTCAGGTGTGCGGAGAGGAGACGCCAGAAGTCGAGCCATTCGGCGTCGGTTTTCGCCTCGGATATAGTGACATCGGAGGTCCGGGCGCGACGGACGTCCTGACGGTAGGCCATGTCGAAGGGAATGGGGTCACTGAGGTCAACTGCCGACCCCAGGAGGGTGCGTTCCACCGTAGCCCCGCATTGCATCAGCGCATATACGTCCTCCTGCGCGGGGTAGCCGGCGTAGATATAAGGAATAGCCTTATATAATAATGTGTCCGCACCGTCGGTCGCCATGAAGTCGATTGCGGTGCGTGTGGCTTCAAGCATGTTGAGGGCGTCAGCCTTGTTGCTCATTATCCACCCGGCGAAAGTAAGCCCGGCATGGGAACTGACCACACTGCCCTGCCTGCACGCCGGCATCACTGCCAGCCAGCGCCCGCGGGCGTCAGCGGCCACGAGGGAGTAGTCGGCCAAGCGGTCGGCGTGGTAGTCCATGTACGGGCGCAGGTGTAGGAATGTTCCGTTGCGTGAGTTGCGCACGAACTCATCCCAAAGCCCGCAATCAGCCGGGTTATAGCGCCTGATGCTAATCATGGGCGGCAAAATCGGCACGGTTGAGCGAAGAAGCGGCGAGGTTGAACTCCAGGCAAAGGGCCGTGTACTCCAGAGCTCCTTCCAGGTAATCGTTCTCCTCGCGGATGAACTCGAGGAGCGTAATCTTGCCTCCATCCAAAGCCTTGCGCAGGATTGCGAGGTAGTCGGAATGGTCGCCGAAAAGGGCTTCGCCGTCGGTCATGAGCTGATGAGCCCTCCGGGCGGCGGTGTACAGTGCCTGGACCTGTGCCATGCGCTGCATCTCTACAACATCGGCCTGTGCCATGGTTTCAATCAGGGCCGCCTCGGAGGCCCGGGAAGCGGCGCGACGATTCCATGTGGGGAGGGTCACGGCAAAGGAGAAGCCGTGGAAGTGCTCACCGGCCTCATTTTCATAGACATATCCTAACTTGAAGCCCGGGGCAGCCTTGAGTTTATCCACCCGGGCCTGCTGCTGGGCGAGGTCGAAGAGGCGTCGCGAAGCTGCTACCTGGGGGTCGGTGGCGCGGATGGCGTCGCGGTAGTATTCGAAGGGTTGGAGAGGTTCGCATGAGGCTGTATGAGGGAGCTGAGCGGGCATTTCGCCACCGTTGAGGGCCTTTAGGTCGGCCTCGGCGGCGGCAAGACGGTTCTGCGCTTCGGCGATCCGCGTGCGGGCGCGGAAAATTTCGAGTTTGAGTTTGCTCACCTCGAGGATGGTCGTTTCCCCGCGCTTGAGCTGATGTTCGTAAACCTCCACCAGCTCCTGCAGGTTTTGCTCCCAATGGGAAAGCTCGTCCATCTCGGCGTGGGCCGACAGGAGAGTATATATTGCCTGACGCACCACCAGGGCCTGCTCCACCTCCTTTGCGCGGTAGAGCGTGGCGAATGCGCCGGCCTGCATGGAAGCCTGGCGGGAGCGGGCGCGGTAGAGGCCGGGCCAGTCAAATTCCTGGGCCACCTCGAGGTCCCACTTGTTCCCGACGCCGTCCAAACCCCAGCGGTAGCTCATTCCCACCTCGGGGCCTCGTAGGGTGTTTTCGGCATGAATTTCGGCCTCGAGGCGCTGCAGGCGCATGCGTTCGGCCGTCAGCACGGGGTCGTTGGCCAGCACTTGGCTCACCACGGCGTCCATGGTCTGGGCTCCGGCCGTGAGCGCCGTCAGGGCGAGGGTCGCTGCTAAAGAGAGAGCCTTAAGCATTTTCTTTGCGGTTTAAGAGTTGATACAGAGCGGGCACCACGTAGATGTTCAGGGCCGTGGAGCTCAGGAGTCCGCCCAGGATTACGATAGCCATCGGGGCCTGGATTTCATTACCGGGGGCATCGGCCTTGACGGCGAGCGGAATCAGCGCCAGGGCCGAGGTCAGGGCGGTCATGATTATGGGCAGCAGGCGGTCGGCCGACCCCTCGGCGATTCGGCGGCTGAGGCTAACGCCGTCGGACGCCAGGTGGTTGTAGCGGCTCATCAGGAGCATGCCGTTGCGGGTGCTGATACCCATCAGGGATATGAACCCGATAATTGCCGGTATATTCAGTTCGCCGCCGGTGATGGCCAGGATGAGGACGCCGCCAATGAGCGCCAGAGGCATATTGACCAGGATTACCAGTGCCTGCGACACCTTCTTGAACTCGGAGTAAAGGAGCATGAAGATTATCAGCAGCGCGCCCAGCGACGCCAGCAGCAGCGTGCGCGACGCCGCGGCCTCGCTTTCGAACTGGCCGCCGTACGTAACGTGGTAGTCCTGACCGAAGTCCACCTCGCTGTCCACGCGGGCACGGATGTCGTTGACAACTCCCCGGAGATCGCGCCCCTCCACATTGGCCGATACGATGATGCGGCGTCCTACGTTCTCGCGGTTGATGGTGTTGGGGCCGGTTGTGGAGCGCACTTCAGCCACAGCCCCCAGCGGAATCTTGCCCTCGCGCGAGTCAATGGGAATGTTGCGGATGTCTTCAAGCGACGCACGGTAGGCCGGGTCCATGATGAGTGCTACATCGTAGGAATTGCCCTCGCGGTACACCTGGTCCACCACCTTGCCACCCAGGAGGGTGCCGATGGTGTTGCTGAATTGGTTCAGGGTGATGCCGTAGCGCGCCAGCATGGGGCGGTCGGGCGTGATGAGCAGCTGCGGGCGTTCCACCTGCTGCTCGATGTTGACGTCCTCGGTGCCGGGAACACCGGCCACGATGCCTTTGATTTGCTCACCGATGGCGAAGAGTTGGTTCAGGTCGGGGCCGAACACCTTGATGGCAATCTGGCTTTGCGAGCCTGAGAGCATGGCGTCGATGCGGTGGCTGATGGGCTGGCCGATTTCGACGATGGCGCCGGGAATTTCCTTGAAGCGCTTGCGGAGCTCGGCGGCTACTTCGGAGCGGGAGCGGTCCTTGAGCGTGTATGGAGCCTCGATTTCCGACACGTTCACGCCCAGGGAGTGCTCGTCGAGCTCGGCGCGGCCGGTCTTGCGGGCCACGGTGTTGATTTCGGGTATCTCGAGGAGTATTTGCTCGGCGCGACGCCCTATCTTATCGCTTTCTTCGAGGGAGATGCCCGGCAGGGTGGACACGTTGATGGTGAACGACCCCTCATTGAATCGCGGCAGGAAGCTGCGCCCGAGGGTGAAGAAGAGGCCGAGCGCCACCAGGAAAAGCACGCCCACGGCGCCAAGAAGAATGCGGCGGTGCTCGAGCGTTACTTCAAGCGAACGGGCATAAACACCTTTTAGCCAGCGCGTAAAGCGTGGCTCGCGGGTGACTTCAGCCTGATTGCCCTTGCCTCCGAGGAGGTAGCTGCACAGCACGGGCGTGAGCGTCAGCGCCACGATGGTCGATGCCGCCAGCGACACGATGAATGCCACGCCGAGGGGCTTGAGCATGCGCCCTTCCATACCGGTGAGGAAGAACAGGGGCAGGAAGGCGGCGGTGATGATGAGCGTGGAGTTGAAGATGGGCATGCGCACCTCGGCCGAGGCGTGGAAGATGGTGTCGAGGGTGCTCTTGCGCTGCTCCGGCGGCAGGTTGCGGTTCTGCCGCAGGCGCTTGTAGACGTTCTCGACGTCGACGATGGCGTCGTCCACCAGGCAGCCGATTGCGATGGCGATACCACCCAGGCTCATGGTGTTGATGGAGTAGCCCAGGGCGTTGAGTATGAGCACACTGACGATGATAGACACCGGCAGGGCCACCACCGAAACCACCGTGGTACGCAGGTTCATCAGGAAGAAGAACAGCACGATGATTACGAAGAACGCGCCCTCAAGGAGCGACTCCTGGAGGTTGGAGATGGAGTTGCTGATGAAGGTGCTCTGGCGGAAGATGTCGGTGGAGAGGGTCACGTCGGCCGGAAGGGTTGCCTTGAGGGCTTCGAGTTCACGGTCAACGTTCTCGGTCAGGCCGATGGTGCCCACGGCGGGCTGCTTGGTGACGGTTATAATCACAGCGGGCTCGGTGCGCACGGACGCCACGCCCAGGCGCGGTTCACGGCCACCGAGGCGCACGGTGGAAATATCAGCCAGGGTCACGACTTCGCCGGGGCCGTCGCTGCGGATCACAGCCTGCGAGAGTTCTTCCACATCGGATGTGTTCAGGCGCGCCTTGATGAGGTATTCGTTGCCGAAATCGTACACCACACCACCCCCGGCGTTGCTGTTAAAGCCCTCTGTGGCAGCCACAACCTCGTCGAGGGTCACGTTGCGGAGACGCATCTTCTCGGGGTCGAGAAGCACGAGGTACTCGGGGTCGTCGCCACCGATAATCGACACCGACGACACGCCCCCGAGGGCCAGCAGGCGCGGCTTGATGGTCTTTTCTGCTATGCGCCTGAGTTCCAGCAGGGGGGTATCTTTGGCGGTCATACCGATGATCATCATTTCGCCCAGAATGGACGATTGTGGACCCATGACGGGCTTTTCGACGCCGTCGGGGAGGTTTTCGGCCACGGCGTCCAGACGCTCGGCCACTATTTGACGCGCGAGGTAAATATCTGTACCCCAGTCGAATTCAACCCATACCACCGAGAAACCGGTGGTCGACGTGGAGCGCACGCGGCGCACCCCCGTCGAGCCGTTGACGGCTGTCTCGATGGGGAAGGTCACCACCTGCTCCACCTCTTCCGGCGCCAGGCCGGGGGCTTCGGTCATCACCACCACGGTGGGCGCGTTCAGGTCGGGGAAGATGTCCACTTCCATGCGCATGAGCACCACCACACCGGCACACAGAAGCAGCCCGGTGAGGATGAGCACCGTCAGGCGGTTGTTCAGCGAAGCCTTGATTATCTTGTTGAGCATGGCTTAGTGGTTATGTGTATGTCCTTCCGGTATTACGGCTGATGCCTCGGCCAGGCGTACGGTTGTTGCGCCTTTGGTGACCACCTCGGTGCCGGGCTTGACGCCGCTGACGATTTCGATGCGGCGCCCGTCGGATGTGCCGGGGGTTACGCGCAGCTTGCGGTAACCGTGCTCGTCGATTTTTTCAAACACGAAATAATCGCCCTGCTGCTCAATCAGTGCCTCGACGGGCACGGTGATGACACCTCCGCGCTCGGTGCCGGTGAGGAAGGCCGAGAAGGTGGAGCCGGGTATGAGCGAGCCGTCGTTAGGCATCTGGAAGTAGACGGGCACATAGGCGCCGGCCGACCCCTGCGCGGGCATCGCTGTAGCCGCCACCCGCTTGCCGCCGGCAGCGTTGAGGTCGATAGCCTCGGAGGCATAGGGCAGGCGGATTATGGCGTTGGTGAGGTCGCCGATGGATGCGAAGTCCTTCTGGGGCACGTCGATTCGAAGCTGGAGGTTGGCCGATGAAGCAACCGTGGCGATGGCTTGCCCAACTTCCACGAACTGCCCTGCCACGACGTCAACGCTTGTCACCACGCCACTCAGGGGGCTGGTTGCGTTGCCGCTCATGGCCTTGGGGCTGTACTGAGCGCGCGCTGCTGCCAGGGTGGCTTCGGCGGCGTTAAGCTCGGCTACGGTCGCCAGCCGGTCGGCATAGAGACTCTTGATGCGGCTGTACTCGCGCTCGGCCTGGTCCAGGGCTGCCTTTGCAGCGGCATCGGTGCTTCCGCCGCTCACACCGCGCGAATCTATCACGGCCAGCACGGTGCCGGCGCCCACCTTCGCCCCGGGCTCTGCGTAGCGCGTAAGCGTCACGGTTCCGGCTTTGGGTGCGGCCACGATGCCGCTTTGTGAATTAAGGTTAAGTATCTGGCCGGTAGCACGGACCACTCGGTGGAAGGTTCCGGGTTCAACCACGGCGGTCTCTACACCAAAACTACGGGCCACCTCGGGTTCGAGGACAATCTCGCCGCCGAAACCTGCTTCGCCGTGGCCCTCATGCTCATCTGCATCGTGGTCGTGACCCTCATGGTCATGGCCTTCGTGGTCATGGTCGTGGCCTTCGTGGTCATGGTCGTGGCCTTCGTGCGCGTGTTCTGAGTGCTCGTGGGCATGGTCGTGGGCAGACTCAGTGTTAGTTTTGCAGCCCCAAAACAAGGCAAGGGCGCCGCACAGTATAGGTATCAGTAATTTTGCTCTCATTGCAATGTGTATATTCGAGGCAAAGATAACACTTTCCCCGCACATACACAACCCCCCCCGATGCCAATCCCCCCATAACAAAACGCCCGCGCCGAGGTCGGCGCGGGCTATGCGGTTGGGGCTACTTGATTAGTAGGTCATTACGGGGTCGAGGGTCTTGGCCTGCTCGATCATCTTTTCGAGCATCTTCACGGTGGGCACACGACGGGTGAGCTTCTTCTCTTCGTTGGTCTCTACCATGGCCTTGTGGAGGTTCTCGGCGTTGCGGTGGCGGAATTCCTTGACGGTGTCAACGCCGGCGGCTTCGAGGAGTTCGGCGAACTGGCCGGCTACGCCCTTGATGCGGAACAGGTCGGCATGATTGGCCCACTTCAGAATCAGAGCGGGGGCGATGCCGGTGGTTTCAGCTACCTCTTCGCGGCCTTTCTTGGAGGCGCAGCGGGCAAGGAGTGCTTCGGTGGTTTTGATGCCGGCGGCTTCGAGTTTTTCGGCGTATGCAGGACCGATACCTTCGATGTCAATAATCTTGTAGCTCATAGAATTATTTTTTAGGTGTTTGAGGGGTTAGTTTTCTTTAAACGGGTTGAGTTTTTAATCTTAACGCCCCACCTGCCCAAATAGTTCACAAAAATTTCAAACATTCCCGTTTTTATTCCCCGAAGGAAAGAATTTTGTCAGTGCAAGGAGCTTGCTTCTTGTGGCCGTGCTGGAATAACAGGCCTGCTGAATTAAAAAAATCTTGTTTTTATGCAATTTACTCTTGACATACGCTGATTTTTGTTGTATCTTTGCACCGCCAAACCTCAAATAACTCAGGAGCGGCGTTATTGTGCCTCGAGCCGGCCAGGCGGTTTGTCAATGTGCAGGGCTTCAGCCCTCCTTAACCCTTTAACCCCATAACCCTCCGCAGCCTGCTGCGGAGCTCCCTAAACCCATTAACCCATTAAACCTTAAGCCTTAAACCTTAAAGCCCAAACCCTTAAATCCTTAAACCTTAAGCTAAACAACTATGAAATTCAAACAAGAATGGTTCGAAATCCTCAACCGCTACAACCCCGAAATCCGCGACGCCGTAATCGCCGCCGTAACCGTCTACTACTACACCGGCACTGAACCCACCTTCCCCGACGAAGTCTCCTCGGTCGCTTTCGCCTTCATCCGCCTCGAAATCGACCGCGCACGCCGGCGCCGCCAGAAGCAACAGGAACGCCGCGCCGCCTCCAACCCCAACCCTTCTCAGCCGGAGCAACCCGCCATCCCGACCACCGACCTCGCCGAAGTGGTCCACTACTGGAACAAGGCTATGGAAGGTACCAGCATATACCCAATCGAAGCCATCCCGCCCGAAAGCGAACCTTATGTCCGAAGCCTGCTCCGCGAGCATGGCATCGATGGTGTCCGCTCCGTCATCGACACCACAGCCGCCAGCCGCTTCTATAACGGCGAGAACCCCCGCCGGACATTCGTCTCCTTCCAATGGGTGTTCTTCCCCGAAAACTTCCTCCGCATCCTCCACAACCCCCTCCGCACCTCCGCCTGACCGGGTTGCTGCCCGCGGGCCTACGTTTTTGCAATTTTACCCACCCGCTGCGTGCTATGTAATGGATTTTTTGTATCTTTGCCCGTAGTTTGGGCTCTTATGCCCCGCAATGAATACGTCATAAATTCGAACGCTATATGAACCCTCTTGAATTAAGCGAACAAGAACAGATACGCCGCAATAGTCTGGACGCTATGCGCCGGATGGGCATCGACCCCTATCCCGCTGCTGAATACGTGGTTACGGGTCACAGTGAAGAAATCAAATCCTCCTTTGCCGACGACGCTCCCGCCCGCGAAGTCAGCGTGGCCGGCCGAATCATGAGCCGCCGAATCATGGGCAAGGCCTCCTTCCTGGAACTCCAGGACGCCGACGGCCGCATTCAGGTGTATGTCAACCGCGACGAAATATGCCCCGGCGAGGACAAGGATTTCTACAACATCGTGTTCAAGAAACTCCTCGACATCGGCGACATCGTCGGCGTCAAAGGCTTCGTGTTCCGCACCCAGACGGGCGAAATATCCATCCACGCCAAGGAGCTCACTGTCCTGAGCAAGAGCCTCCGACCCCTCCCCATCGTGAAGGTGAAGGACGGCGTGACCTACGACGCTTTCGACGACCCCGAGCTCCGCTACCGTCGCCGCTACGTCGACCTCATTGTCAACGACGGAGTGAAGGACATCTTCATCAAGCGCACCAAAATCCTCAACACCATGCGCCGCTTCTTCAACGACCACGGCTACATGGAAGTGGAAACCCCTATCCTGCAGTCGATTGCCGGCGGCGCCAGCGCACGTCCCTTCATCACACACCACAACTCGCTCAACATCGACCTCTACCTCCGCATCGCCACCGAGCTCTACCTCAAGCGCCTCATCGTGGGCGGATTCGAGGGCGTCTACGAAATCGGCAAGAACTTCCGCAACGAGGGCATGGACCGCACCCACAACCCCGAGTTCACATGCATGGAAATCTATGTGGCCTACAAGGACTACAACTGGATGATGGAGTTCACCGAGAACCTCCTCGAAACAATCTGCCGCGAGGTCAACGGCACCACCGAGGTTAAAATCGGCGACAACCTCGTGTCCTTCAAGGCTCCCTTCCGCCGCGTCACCATGATTGACGCCATCAAGGAAAACACCGGCATCGACATCTCCGGCATGGACGAGGACGCCCTCCGCGATGTTTGCCGCCGGCTCAACATCGAGGTGGACGCCACCATGGGCAAGGGCAAACTCATCGACGAAATTTTCGGCGAAACCAGCGAGGGCAAATACATCCAGCCCACCTTCATCATCGATTACCCCATCGAGATGTCGCCCCTGACCAAGAAGCACCGCAACAACCCCGCCCTGACCGAACGCTTCGAGCTGATGGTCAACGGCAAGGAACTCTGCAACGCTTACTCCGAGCTTAACGACCCCATCGACCAGTACGAGCGCTTCGTCGAGCAGATGAAGCTCGCCGACAAGGGCGACGACGAGGCCATGATTATCGACGGCGACTTCGTCCGCTCCCTCGAATATGCCATGCCGCCCACGTCGGGCATGGGCATGGGCATCGACCGCCTCGTCATGGTCATGACTGGCCAGCCCACCATCCAGGAAGTGCTCCTATTCCCCCAGATGCGTCCCGAAAAGGTCGAGAAGCGCGACAAACCCGAAGCATTCATGGCCGTAGGCGTGCCCGAAGAGTGGGTGGCGCCCCTGCAGAAGGCCTGCGTCCTCACCGTCGAGGCCCTCGGGCAGGCTGCCGCCGGAAAGCTCTTCCAGGAACTCTGCGGCATCAACAAGAAGTTCAAGCTCGGCCTGAAGAACCCCACCCCCGAAGTAATCGAGTCCTGGATTGCCGCCATAAATGCCTGAGCCATGGACCACGAACATTTCCCCGGACGTATAGCCGTGATGGGTGGCGGCTCATGGGCCACCGCCCTGGCCAAACTCATCCTCCAGAACACGGAGGAGATTCTGTGGTACATGCGCCGCGACGACCGCATCGAGGAATTCAAGCGCCTGCACCACAACCCGGCCTACCTCACCGACGTCAACTTCGACATCGAACGCATCGAGTTCTGCTCCGATATAAATAAGGTGTGCACCGAAGCCGACACCCTCCTGCTGGTGATGCCCTCGCCCTACTTCAAAGGCCACGCCGACAAGATAACCGTGGACATCAGCGGCAAAGCAGTGGTTTCGGCTGTAAAAGGCATGGTGTCCGACACCAACGAGCTCATCACCGACTACATGCGCCGCCAGTTCGGCGTGGAGCAGCACAACATGCTGGTCATCGGCGGACCGTGCCACGCCGAAGAAGTGGCGCTGGACCGCCCCTCCTACCTGACCGTGGGCTGCACCGACCTGGACAATGCGGAGAATTTTTCCAAACTCCTCCAGGGCAAGAACAACCACACCATCACCAGCCCCGACGTCGACGGCATCGAGTACGCAGCCGTGCTCAAAAACGTCTACGCCATCGCCGCCGGCATTGTCCACGGCCTCAAGACGGGCGATAACTTCACCGCCATTATCGTCAGCAACGCTATCCGCGAAATGGAGCACTTCCTCGAAGCCGTCGACCCCCGCCCGCGTCAGATCTGCGACTCGGTCTACCTGGGCGACCTCCTCGTCACGGCCTATTCCCGCTTTTCGCGCAACCATAACTTCGGCTCCATGATTGGCCGCGGATACTCCGTCAAGGCAGCCAAGATGGAGATGGAGCAGACCGTCGAGGGCTACTACGGCACCAAGTGCATCCACGACATCAACGAGAAACTCCAGGTAGCAATGCCTATCCTCGATGCCGTGTACTCTATCCTCTACAATGGCATACCGGCCGCCCGCGCCATCCGCGGGTTGGCACAACTGGTTGACTGACATGAAGAAACAACTGCTGGGCCTGACTCTCGAAGGGCTGCGCGAAGTAGCGGCCCAGGTCGGGCTGCGCCCCTTCGCGGCAAAGCAGATGGCAGCGTGGCTCTACGGCCGCGGCGTCACCGACATTGACGCCATGACCGACCTCCCCAAAGCCGCCCGCGCACGCCTCAAACAGGAGTACACCATCGGGCGCACCGCTCCCCTGCAGGAGGCCCGCAGCACCGACGGTACGGCCAAGTACCTCTTCCCCGGCGCACCGGGACGCGACATCGAGGCCGTCTACATCCCCGACCGCGACCGTGCAACCCTCTGCGTGTCCTCTCAGGCGGGATGCCGCATGGGGTGCCGGTTCTGCATGACCGGCCAAGGTGGCTTCCAGGGCAACCTCACCGCCGGACAGATCATCAATCAGGTCATGTCCATTCCGGAGGCCGACCGCCTGACCAACATCGTGTTCATGGGCATGGGCGAACCGACCGACAACCTGCCTGCCGTGCTCGACGCCATCGAAATCCTCACAGCTCCCTGGGGCTTCGGCTGGAGCCCCAAGCGCATCACCGTCAGCACCATTGGCAACCTCCGGGGCCTCCGCGAACTCATATCCCGCACCAAGGTGCACATCGCCGTGAGCGTCCACTCCCCCTTCGGGGCCGAACGCGCCGACCTCATGCCCGTCGAAAAGGCTTACCCGCTCACCGACATCATGGACCTCCTCCGCAGCTACGACTGGAGCGGGCAGCGCCGACTCTCGCTGGAGTACACCGTATTCAAGGGCCTCAACGACGACGTCCGCCACGCCCATGCCCTGGCCCGCATGGTCAAGGGTATACCCCTGCGCGTCAACCTAATACGCTTCCACCGCACCCCCGGCTTCGAAGGCGCACCAGCCGATGAGGCCACCATGGTGCGATTCCGCGACATCCTCAACGACGAGGGCGTCACAGCCACCATCCGAGCCTCCCGCGGCGAGGACATCTACGCCGCATGCGGAATGCTCGCCGGCGCCAAGAAGAATAGTTAATCATCAGTCCGAAAGTCATTTTGACAATTTGTCAACTTGACAATTTGACACCACAACCCAACCATGACCCAACCCAATCGCAAAATACGTGTGGGCATCACCCACGGCGACACCAACGGCATCGGCTACGAAGTCATCCTCAAAATGCTTGAGGACCCACGCATTGCCGACCTGGCCGACATCGTGGTCTACGGCTCGGCCAAAGCTGCGTCCTTCTACCGCAAGGCCATGGAGCTCCACCCCGTCCAGCTTCAGAAAATCGAACACCCCGACCAGGCCAAGGACGGAGTTTTCTCCATAATCAACGTCGTGGGCGAGGACCTCAAAATCGAGCCCGGCGAGGCATCCGAAGCCGCCGGGCAGGCCGCTCTGGCAGCACTTCAGGCCGCTACGGCCCACCTGCGCGAGGGCGCAATCGACGTCCTGGTCACCGCTCCGATCGACAAGCACTCCATCCAGAGCCCCGACTTCAACTTCCCCGGCCATACGGAGTACCTCCAGGCCGCCCTCACCGACGAGGAGCATCCCGGCCGCAGCCTCATGATCCTCTGCAACGAGGACATGCGCGTGGCCCTGGCCACAGCCCACATGCCCATCAGCCGGGTTCCCGCCGCACTGTCCAAGGAACTCATCCTCGAAAAAATCGAAGCCCTCGACAAGAGCCTGCGCAACGACTTCGCGTGCCTCAACCCGCGCATCGCCGTCCTGGCCCTCAACCCCCACGCCGGCGACCAAGGCCTGCTCGGCACCGAGGAGCAGGAAATCATCGCCCCGGCCATCGCCGAGGCCCAGAGCAAAAAAATCCTCGCCTTCGGGCCCTACTCCGCCGACGGGTTCTTCGGCTCGGGCAACCACAAGGCATTCGACGGCATACTGGCCATGTACCACGACCAGGGTCTGGCACCCTTCAAGGCCCTGGCCATGGACTCGGGCGTGAATTTCACCGCCGGACTGCCCTACGTGCGCACCTCGCCCGACCACGGCACCGGCTACGACATCGCCGGACAGGGTAAAGCGTCGCCCGACAGCCTCCGCGCAGCCCTATACGCCGCCATCGACATCTTCCGCAACCGGCGTGCCGCCGAAAATCTCCGACGCCGGCAACCTTCCGCAAAATAACAAAACCCTCCACTGCCCTGAGTTGTTATATTTCCAAAGGCCCCACGGTGAGGCCGGTAACGAAATTTTATAACAACAATGACAACCCCGATGATTACATGGACCTGCATAACAGCGGCAGTGGTTCTTTACTTTATGGTAAAACTTTTCATAGCTGTGCACCACAGTCGCCAACATGCCCATGTCCACGCCCGGACCCACGTCCGCAGGCATCCCTTTTTCGAGCTCGGCACAGAGCGCGAGGAACTTTTCGTAGGCGGCGACCCGATGCACGTGGACGACGACTGCGATGAAGACGTTATCTGACCCACGCCCTTCCACCAAAGCCCTCGGAGCCTTCCTGGCCGAATATGCAGCCCGGTTGCTGGGTTGCGGCGCCACCTGCCTGCGTCTGGAGATGAATCTCCGGCGCATGGCCGAGGCCTACGGCCACAAAGTGGAGGTCACCATCTTTCCCCGCCACGTCCACCTCACGGT
Source organism: uncultured Bacteroides sp. (assembly GCA_964397235.1). Lineage (GTDB taxonomy): Bacteria > Bacteroidota > Bacteroidia > Bacteroidales > Muribaculaceae > CAG-873. The sequence continues at coordinate 15,958 of CAYNHP010000015.1, forward strand.
GACGGATGCCTCGGAGCGCCACTGCTCCGAGCAGGCATTCACCACCATAGCCGCCGTGCCCCCCTGCGGCATCAGCTATGCCTGCAACACCGAGCTCAGCCGCCTCAGCTGGGCCATCGCCGACGACGGCATGAGCCTCGACGGCGCCTGGGAGCGCTACGACCAGATTGTCTCCACCCCCGGCCTCAACGCCAACCTCGTGCTGGTGCTCGCGGCCCTGGCCAACGCCTCTTTCTGCCGCCTCTTCGGGGGCGACTGGGTGGCTATGGCATGCGTCACGCTTTCCACCCTGATCGGGTTCTACTTCAAGCAGCGCATGGTGGCCCGCCACATCGACGTCCGCGTGGTGTTCATTTTCTGCGCCTTCATCAGCACCGTCATCGCCTCCAGCGATATGCTCTTCGGCCTCGGCACCACGCCGGGCATCGCCATCGGCTCGTCGGTGCTCTACCTCGTGCCCGGCATTCCTTTCCTGAATTCATTCTCCGACCTTCTCAACCACCACTACATCTGCGCCTTCAGCCGGTTCATGGATGCAGTGGTACTCACCTGCTGCCTCTCGCTGGGCCTCTGCGCCGGCATGGCCCTTATGCACGTGGGAATGTTCTGACGCAGCTATGGACCTGATACTCAAACTCCTGCAGGACGCCCTCTTCGCCGCCATTGCCGCCATCGGTTTTGCGGCCATCAGCCAGCCCCCGCGCAGGGCCTTCCTCTACTGCGCCATCATCGCCGCCGTAGGCCACTCCTGCCGCCTGCTCCTGATGGACGTCTGCGCATGGCACATCGTCGAGGCTTCCCTGGCCGCTTCTTTCCTGGTGGGATGCATGGCGGTGTTCTTCTCCCCGCTGGCAAAAATGCCCGCCGAAACATCGATTTTTCCCGCACTGCTGCCGATGATTCCCGGCATGTACGCCTACCGAGCTTTCGGCGGACTGCTCATGTGCCTGCTCAACGGCTCGGAGGCCAATTTCGAACACTATTTCTACCTCTTCGCCTCCAACGGAATCACCTGCCTGTTCATCCTCCTGGCCATGGCCATCGGCGCCACGGCCCCCATATTCCTGTTCAAGAAAATATCCTTCCAAGCAACCAGATAAATAATGAAAACCATAGAGATTCCCAACCTCGAAGCCGTGCCTGAGGCCGCCCGTCAATTCGTGGCCGACATGGGCGATAACACCGTCTTCGCCTTCTACGGCGACATGGGCGCCGGCAAAACCACCTTCATCAACGCTCTGTGCAAGGAGCTTGGCGTGGACCCCGAAGAGACGGCCTCTCCCACCTTCGCGCTCATCAACGAGTACCGCTCCGACACCACCGCCGAACTCATAAACCACTTCGATTTCTACCGCATCGAATCGCTCGAAGAAGCGCTGGACCTCGGCATCGAGGACTACTTCGACTCCGGCTCCATCTGCCTCATTGAGTGGCCCGAACGAATCGCCGCCGCCCTGCCGGAGGACACCGTCACCGTCCGCCTCACGGTCAACGACGACGATTCCCGCACTCTCACCTACAATGCCTGAGCTCACCCGCATAGTCGACAGCTGCACCAGCACCAACACGCTGCTCAAGGCCGAGGCCGATGCTCCCCACGGCCTGCTCATCGCCGCCCGCGAGCAGACTGCGGGCCGCGGCCAGCGGGGAAACACGTGGGAGTCCGAACCGGGGGCTAACCTCACCTTCTCCATGCTCCTGCGGGCACCCCTGCCCGCCAGGCGGCAGTTCGAGCTCTCGATGCTTGTGTCGCTGGCGGTGGTGCGATTCGTGGACGAGCTCATCGCTCCGCTGAAGGCCGAAATCAAGTGGCCCAACGATATCTATGTAGGCGACCGCAAAATCTGCGGCATACTCATCGAGCACTCCCTCGCCGGGGCGATGCTGGACCGCTCCATTGCCGGCATCGGCATCAACCTCAACCAGGCGCGCTTCCTCTCCGATGCGCCCAACCCGGTGTCGGTGGTGCAACTCACCGGGCGCAAGGTCGACATTTACGCCGCCCTCGAACGCGTAGGCGACCTCCTGCGCAGCGAGGTGGACAGCTATTTGGCCGACCCGGACCCCGACGCACTCCACGCCCGCTACATGGCCTGCCTCTGGCGCCGGACGGGCACCCACCCGTTCCGCACACCGGACGGCGCCCCGTTCCACGCCTCCATCGTCGACGTGGGGCTCGACGGAATGCTCCGGCTCTCCAACGGCAACTCTTTCGCCTTCAAGGAAATACAATTCATCCTCTGACACCCTATGCCTCTGACTGAAAAGCAACAGCAATACCTCGCGGCCCTGGCCGCCTCCGACCACATTAGCATCCTGTTCGTGTGCCTGGGAAATATCTGCCGCTCCCCGGCGGCCGAGGGCGTTTTCCAAGCCATTGTGGATGAGCATCACGCCGGGAACCGGTTCACCGTTGACTCCGCCGGCACGGGCAACTACCACATCGGCGAACTCCCCGACCAGCGCATGCGCATCCACGCACGCCGCCGCGGCTACGACCTCACCCACCGCTGCCGCCAGGTCCACGAGTCCGACTTCGCCGATTTCGACCTCATCATCCCCATGGACGCCTCCAACGAGCGCAACCTCCACCGCATGTGCCCCACAGCCGACGACGAATATAAAATCATTCCCATGGCTGCATTTATCGACCTGGCCATGCGCTACGACTACGTCCCCGACCCCTACTACGAGGGCGCCGAAGGCTTCGAACTCGTCCTTGACCTCCTCCAGAACGGCTGTACAAACCTCTATAACCTCCTAACCCCATAACCCATGCGCCTTCTATCCTTTCTTGCAGCATGTTGCCTGTCGCTAAGCGTCTCGGCACAGTGGCAAATCATCAAAACGCCCGAACCCGCCCGCCCCGAAGGCCGGACCGACATGGTTGGCTTCCGCGCCGAGCCCATGGACAGCGTCCGCGTGGGCTTCATCGGCGTGGGCATGCGCGGCACCAGCGCCGTTCAACGCTTCACGCACCTTGACAAGGTCAGCATCAAAGCCATCAGCGATAAACACGAGGACCGCGCACTCAAAAGTGTAGCCAACGTAACCAAGGCAGGCCTACCGGCCCCCGACATCTACACCGGCGACGACGGCTGGAAAGCCCTCTGCGAACGCCCCGACATCGACCTGGTGTACATCTGCACCGACTGGGTCAACCACGTGCCCATGGCCGTCTACGCCATGGAGCATGGCAAACACGTGGCCCTCGAAGTGCCCGCAGCCACATCGCTCGAGGAATGCTGGCAGCTGGTGGACACATCCGAGAAAACGCGCCGCCACTGCATGATGCTCGAAAACTGCGTCTACGATTTCTTCGAACTCACCACGCTCAACATGGCTCAGCAGGGGCTCTTCGGCGACATCCTTCACGTCGAAGGCTCGTACATCCACAACCTCCAGCCCTTCTGGCATGAGTACGAGGGCAACTGGCGCCTGGACTTCAACGAGAAGCACCGCGGCGACGTCTACGCAACCCACGGCATGGGTCCGGCCGCACAGCTGGTCAACCTCCACCGCGGCAACCGTATGCTCTACCTGACGGCCATGGAATCCAAGCCCCTCACCGGCCCCAAAATCGTCGAGCAGCTCGAAGGCCGCCCCGCACCCGACTTCCAAAATGCCGACCACACCATGACCATGATACAGACCGCTACCGGCCAGACCATGCACATCCAGCACGACGTCATGAACCCGCGCCCCTACTCGCGCATGTACCAGCTCTCCGGCACCAAGGGCTTCGCCAACAAATACCCCGTCGAGGGCTTCTGCTTCGAGCAGGTGCAGGAGTTCGAGGGTATGCCCGACCATGAGGACCTCTCGTCACATGCCTTCGTGCCCGACTCAATCCGCGACGCCATGCTCGCCCATTACCGCCACCCGATCCATCAGGAAATGGAAGAGACGGCCCGAAAGGTCGGCGGCCACGGCGGCATGGACTTCATCATGGACTACCGCCTCATCTATTGCCTACTCAACGGCCTGCCCCTCGACCAGGACGTCTACGACGCCGCCGAGTGGAGCTGTCTGGGCGAACTATCGCGTATTTCCATCGAGAATAACTCGGCTCCCGTCGAGGTTCCCGACTTCACCCGCGGGGCCTGGAACCGCCTCAAGGGCTATCACCACTATATGAAGGGCGAGTAGGATGACACCGCAGGACAAACTCACCCGACTGGCCACGGCGCCGGTGGGCCGGCTCCTTTGGGAGTACAGCCTCCCGGCGGTGGTGGGCATGCTCGTAATGGCGCTCTACAACATCGTCGACCGCATTTTCATCGGCCAGTACGAGGGTGTGCAGGCACTCGCGGGCCTTACCATCACCTTCCCGCTCATGAACCTGGCCACAGCCGTGGGCGTCCTCGTGGGTGTGGGCGCCTCGTCGCGGGTGTCCATCGCCCTGGGCGCGAATAACCCCGACGAAGCCAATGTCCTGCTCGGAAACGCCGCATCGCTCACTATCATCAACGCCGGACTCTACATCCTCGCATTTGCCGTGTTCATGGACCCGCTGCTGAGGGCCTTCGGCGCCGACGAAACCACCATCCTCTACGCCCGCAGCTACATGATGCCGGTCCTGCCGGGGCTGCTCCTGACCAACTTCGCATTCTCGCTCAACAACGTGATGCGCGCCTCGGGCTATCCCGGCCGCGCCATGACCACGATGATTATCGGCGCCGTGGTAAATGTGGTCCTTGACCCCTTCTTCATCAGCCGCTGGGGCATCACGGGCGCCGCAGTCGCAACCGACATTGCCATGGGGGCTTCGGCTCTGTTCGTGGCCTGGCACTTTTGCGGACGCACCCCGGTGGTAAGGTTCATCGTGCGCAATTTTACCCTCCGCTGGAAGGTGTTCCTGTCCATTATTTCCATCGGCGCCGCTCCGGCCATCGTCAACGCAGCCGCCAGCGGAATCAATGCCATCGTCAACAAAACCCTCGCCTCTTACGGCACGCACTATGACCTGGCGGCCGCCGGTATCTTCGTCACCTTCACCTCCCTGGCCGTGACCATTGTCCTGGGCATATGTCAGGGCATGCAGCCCGTGGTGGGCTACAACTTCGGCGCCGGACAGCTCCACCGCCTGCGCCGCACCTACTGGCTCGCCGTGGGCGTCTCAACCTTGCTCACCACCGCCGCTACGGTCGTGGGCATGTGGGTGCCCGAGCAGGTGGGCCACCTCTTCACCGACGACCCCGCCCTGGCCCCATATGTGGCAGCGGCCCTGCGCGGAGCCATGTGGGCTTTCCCGCTGGTAGGATTCCAAATCATTTCAACCACCTTCTTCCAGAGCCTCGGACGCGCACTCGAGAGCATAATCGTCAGCTTCCTGCGTCAGGTCATCTTCCTGGTTCCTCTGTTGCTGATTCTCCCCCGCTACATGGGCCTCAACGGCGTGTGGACCTCCTTCCCGCTGTCCGACCTCGCCGCAACCCTCATCACCGCCATCCTCATCTTCCTCACCCTCCGCACACTGAGTAAATCAAAATGAAAAAAGAGGACTACATAAAGAAAAACCGCGAGTGGCTCGCCGCAAAGGCGCAGGAGCCCGGCGTTATGCCGTTAGACAAAGGCATATATTATAAGGTGCTCCACAGCGGCAGCCCCGATGCTCCGCGGCCCAACCGCAACAGCGTGGTCATTGTTCACTACACCGGCACACTCATCAACGGCAAACGCTTCGACTCCAGCCTCGGCGGCCCGGCGCCGGCTATGCGACTGCGGGAACTCATTCAGGGTTGGCAAATCGCACTCCAGAACATGCGCGTGGGCGACAAATGGGAAATTTACCTCCCTGCCGAAATGGGCTACGGACGGCAAAGCATACCCGGAATCCCCGGCTCGTCAACCCTCGTCTTCACCATCGACCTCAAAGGCATCGCCTGACTACGCCGACCCACTCGCCACAAAGCTGCATCTTGTCAAAATGACGATTTGTCAAGTTGACAGCTGGTCAATCTGTCATGTTGTCAATTTGTCAAAATGTCAATTTGACAGATAGATAAACTAAATCCCGGTTAGCACCTTCCGGCACGCCTGCAGGGTGCGGCCGTCGGCGTCCAGCTGCGGATTGTACTCCACAAAATCCACCGCCCGCACAAGGCCCGTGGCCATGATGCCGCGCACCAGCTCCTCGGCGCACTCCGCGCTTATACCGCCGGCCTCCGGGACACCCGTGGCAGGCGCGACGGCGGGGTCGAGCACGTCGATGTCGATGCTCAGGTGGATATTGCGGATGCCCTTTCGGCGCACCAGCTCGCGCACTCGCTCAAGCGCCGCTCGGGGTCCTGTGGCACGCAGTTCGTCGGAATGTATGTGATTGATACTCAAGGCGTCGATAAACTCCTGCTCGCCGGGGTCGATACTTCGCGCGCCCAGCAGAAGGATGTGGTCCGCGGCGATAGGTCGCTGCAACTTCCGGCGCAAACGTGGGTCCCCTTCTCCGAAAACCGCCGAAAGTACCGTGCCGTGGACGTTCCCTGTGGGCGAGGTCGCCGCCGTGTTCATGTCAGCATGCGCGTCCAGCCACACAATCAGCAGGTCGTCGAGAACATTGGCGGCAGCGGTGGCCGTTCCGATGCCCAGGGCATGGTCGCCCCCTATGGTCAGCGGCACCAACCCTCGCCTGAGCGCATCCATGCCGGCGTCGCACACCCGCCCGGCCACATCAGCCACGGCTTCAACCCACTTCATCTTTTCTCCGGCATGATATTTTGCCCCGCAAGTGCGCTCCGAAATTTCCGTTGTTGAACTGACTGTATGCCCGTTGGCGTTGAGAATTTCGAGCACATGCGGCTCCAGCACCGACGGTCCCAGCTCCACGCCCGGACAGTCGGCACCGTAATGCAAGGCCACATTTATCAGCGCAAAATCCATATTCCCTGCAAATATAAGCAATTTTCCCTTATCTGCGCCAATGAAATGTATATGCTTTATGCTATAAAAAGGTTATCTTTGCAGAGAAAATGGAACATATCGAACTACGACCGGCCATCGACGCCGACATAGACACAGCCCTGAGCATATGCTCCGACGCCCGCGCCTTCCAGCGCAGCAGCGGCTTCGTCCAGTGGGCCGACGGCTACCCCTCCCGCGACGTCATCGCCCGCGACGTCGCCCTTGCCCGCGGCTACATGATCGTCGTCGACGGTCGCACACTGGGCTACTGCGTCATCGACCCCGCCGGTGACCCCGAGTACGACCGCTACCCGGAGCTCTGGGCCATCACCGGGCCATACGCCGCAGTCCACCGCCTCGCCTTCCGCGCCGAAGCCCGCGGCAGAGGCCTGGCTGAGAGAGTCTTCGCAATCATTGAAGACATGCTCCGCCGCCGGGGCATCTGCGCCATCAAGGTCGACACGGGGCTGCAAAACCGACGTATGCACCGCCTCATGGACGCCCTCGCCTTCACCCCCCGCGGCCCCCACACCTTCTCCTGGGGCCCCCGCCTCACCTTCGAAAAGCCAGTGACCTGTCCGGGTTATCGGCCGCGCTCGGCCGATAACTGAGCGCGAAAAAAAGCTGCGCCGGGGTGGGTGCAGCTTGTGGGTGTTATGAGTGTTGGAATTTAGAATTCGTCGCTCTTGGTGGCTTGATGATCTTTGATTTTCTGCTCCAGCAGGTCGGCCTGCTGAACGCCTACAGCGCGCCAGATGGCTTCGCCGTTCTTGAACATAATCAGGGTCGGAACTGACTGCACGCGGTACTGCACGGCAAGTTCCTGGTTCTGGTCGATATCTACCTTGAGGATATTGGCGCTGTCGCCTACACGTTTCTTAACTTCCTCCAGGATAGGGGCTTGTACTTTGCAGGGGCCACACCATGTGGCAAAGAAGTCCACCAGGGTGGGTTTGTTTTCTTGAATAAGTTTGTTGAAATCGCTCATAATATTGGCTTTTATGTTAGTTTGATATTCTAACACCCGCCGGGCGCCAAAAGTTCATACCACCACATAACAAGCCCCCTCGAACCGGTCGAGAGGGCCAATAAGTTCACAAAAGCAGGCGGCTTAAGCCAGGGCCAGAATCAGCGTCTGGGCCGCCACCACGCGGAGGAACATCGTGAGCGGGTACACGGTCGAATAGGCTACGGCCGGGGCGTCGTTGCCGGTTGAGTTGTTGGAGTAGGCCAGCGCAGGGGGGTCGGTGTATGAGCCGCTCATAAGGCCCATGATGGTGAGGTAGTTGATGCGGTCGCGTCCGCGGGCTATGCAGCCGGCTATTATCAGGGGCACAACGGTGATGACGAAGCCCCAGATTACCCACCACATACCGGTTTCGTTGAACACCGAGTCGGCGAAGGTGGCTCCGGCGCCGATACCTACCGAGGCAAGGAAGAGGCATATTCCCAGTTCCCGCAGCAGCAGCGATGCCGAGCTCGAGGTGTAGGTCACCAGCTTGGCCTTGTAGCCGAAGCGGCTTATCAGGATTGCCACAACCAGCGGACCGCCGGCAAGGCCCAGCTTCATGCCGTAGCCTACGTTGATCGAGCCCAAGATGATACCGAGCACGATGCCCACAAAGATGGTGATGAGGTTGGGCTGGTTGAGGCGCTTCATAGAGTTGCCCAGGCGCGCGGCCAGGCGGTCGATATCCTCCAGGTTGCCGACGACGGTGATGCGGTCGCCCATCTGGAGGCGCAAGCCCGGGGAGGCCAGCAGGTCCACGCCCGCGCGGTTTACGCGTGTGGCGTTCAGCTGGTAGCCGTTATGCAGGCGGAGCGAACCTAACGCAACGCCGTTGAACTTGCTCTGTGTCACAACGATGCGGCGGGAATAGACAGGCGTCGGAACCGACTCCCAGTCAACCGTGTCCTCCGGCCCAATCACCGCCTTAAAGCGGTCGGCATCCTGTGCCGAGCACACTATCAGCATCTGGTCGCCGGTGTGAATCTGCGTCGAACTCTTCGGGATGGTAATCTTTCCTTCAGCATCCATCAGTCGCGAAACCACGAAGTTGGCATTCAGGATGTCGTGCAGCTCAAGCATCGTCTTGCCGTCAACGAGCTCGTTGGTAACCTTAACGGTGAGCATGTATGGCTTCAGATGGGAATCCTCCTGCTCGGCCTCGATTTGCTTGATTTCGTCGTCGGTCTTGATGCGGAAAATAAACTTCACCACGAACATCGACACGATAATACCCACAACGCCAAGGGGATAGGCTGCAGCATATCCGTTGGCCATCAGGTTGGCTTGCGCGCCTCCGTCGGCCAGCTGCGACACTGCCTGCTGCGCGGCCGCAAGGCCCGGCGTGTTCGTCACCGCGCCGCTCATCACGCCCACCAGCGCCGAAATGTCGTGCACATTGCCGAAATAATACACCAGCAGCACAATGACTACGTTGAGCGCGATGGTCAGCACCGCCAGGCCGTTGAGTGTCACGCCGCCCTTCTTGAACGACGAGAAGAAACCCGGGCCTACCTGCAGACCGATTGAGAAGATGAACAGAATCAGGCCGAACTCGCGCACGAACTTCAGAATCTCTGAATTGACCGTGTAGCCGAAGTGGCCCAGCAGAATTCCCACAAACAGCACGAAAGTGACGCCCAGCGACACGCCTCCGATTTTCATTTTCCCGATAAAAATACCCGCCGCAATCACGAAAGAGTACAGCAGAATCGTCGACGCAATCGAAGTATGACCGGGCAACAGCAGCTCACTGAAAATTTCCATAAACAATCTTGGTTTTAAGCCGCAAAGTTACAAAAAAAATCCCAGCCCGCAAAATCCCGCGCACGGGTTGTGTTTTTGCGGGCTCAAGGCCGCTTCCGGAACCCACGGAGCGCCCTCAGGGGAGCTTCATTCCCGGGTGGTGCCGTCGCGTTCGGCAATGATGTCGGCAGTGGAGACGATGTAATCGTAAGTGGGATAGTGCATGGTGCGGGAGTCGAAATAGCCGCCGGTGACTTTTTCGAATTCAGCAATCACCCAATCGTAAGCCTCCTCGCGCGTTTTGAACACTTTCTGGTCGTCGGTGAACACGTGAGCATCCGTGAGGGTGTAGTTGGCCAGGCACATTGTGGTACCTTCAGCAAGATTGGCGCCCCGCAAAAAAGTCGTCTCGACGCCCAGCTTGAGATTCGTGCCGGAGGCTCCGACGATGGAGGTTGCGCGGTAGCCGAAGTTGAGGCGTCGCGCGGCGGCATCGAAGCTGATGGGACGTTCGATGAAAGTTTGCACCTCGCGGCCGGAGCGGTAGTTGATAGCTACGATGGCACGGTTATAGTAGGGCACCGGGCCAAACAAAGGATAGTCAATAGAGAAAGGCTCAATATATTTACCATCCTGCACATAGAAAGTTGGTGGAGCGGGGATGGGCCCCCCGACCATATATTCGGGATAATCCTCCCACACGGTTTCGGAGTTCATTTTCTGATAGTTGGCATAGCTGCCGGGGGTGCAGACGAAGGATTCGGTGGTGAAGCGGTTGAGGGTGTTCAGGTCCAGTTCGCCGAATTCAAGCACATGGTGACTGTTCATGCCACCGAGGTTTTTAGGCTCGTCGGACGACGAACAAGCCGCCAGGACAACAGCCAGGACAAACACCGAAAGATAAATGAGCTTTTTCATAGACGCAAGGTATTAGCATTTGACGCCCAAAGATAAACATTAATTCCGTACCCACCAAATATTTAAACGAAAATTTCGGTGCCTCCCCGGGGAGAGCGCCGTGGAGCTCCCGGTCGCCACAACAGGGCACCACGGTTCTACCATCCGGGTAAAGATTGCGCACGGAGGCCACGGAGCCACGGAGTGAGAGAGAAAAGGGAGCGAGAGAACGTCCGTCACGACGTTGACTTCATGTAATCCCTTGTACCCGCAATTATGAATTGTGCACCGAAGTTTGCTCGGTTGGCGATTTTTGATTATTTTTGTGGACGTAATGGAAAATAAAGTTCAACAGGCCAAACTCCGGTTTGGAATCGTAGGGAACGCTCCGGCGCTGCAGGCGGCCGTGGAGCGCGCTATCCGCGTGGCCCCTATCGACCTGTCGGTGCTCGTCACGGGCGAGAGCGGTACCGGCAAGGAGTTCTTTCCGCAAATTATCCATGCCTACAGTCCCCGCAAGCATGCAAAATATATTGCCGTGAACTGCGGCGCAATCCCCGAGGGAACCATCGACTCGGAACTCTTCGGCCACGAAAAGGGAGCCTTCACGGGCGCCGTCGACTCACGCAAGGGCTACTTCGAGGAGGCCAACGGGGGCACGATTTTCCTCGACGAAGTGGCCGAACTGCCCCTGACCACCCAGGCGCGCCTGCTGCGCGTGCTCGAAACCGGCGAATTCCTCAAGGTGGGCTCGTCGGTGGTGCAGAAAACCAATATCCGCGTGGTGGCCGCAACCAATGTCGACCTGCTTCAGGCCGTGGCCGACGGAAAGTTCCGCGAGGACCTCTACTACCGCCTCTCCACGGTGCAGATACACATCCCGCCGCTGCGCGACCGCGGGAACGACATCCGCCTGCTGGCGCGCAAATTTGCCGCCGACTTTGCCGAGCGCTACCGTATGCCCGCCATCACTTTCTCGGACGACGCCCTGGCCGACATGCGCCACTACCGCTGGCCCGGCAATGTGCGCCAGCTCAAAAACGTTGTGGACCAGATGGAACTTTTTGAGTCGGACCACGAAATCACGCCGGAAATACTGCGCTCGTACCTGCCGGCCATCACCACCTCCTACATCCCGGCCCGCGGCGCCGAAGCCCATAGCTACGAACGGGAGCGGGAGATGCTCCTGAGCATGATTCTGAACCTCCAGAAGCGTGTCGACCACCTCCAGGAGGCCCTCGGGGCCAACGACACGCCGCCCATCCCCAAGGCAAACATCCTCGACGACCGCGCCGACCACGCCGGAGCCCTGGTCCATGTGCCCAAAGCTGCCGCCGACCCCGACTGCTCCGAGGCCGAGTACACCGAGCTCCCCTCCCAGGCCCCCGACTCCGGCGACGAGCCCGCCACGCTCGAGGACACCGAGCGCGAGCTTATCCGCGCCGCCCTCGACCGCAACGACGGTCGGCGCAAAGCCGCCGCAAAGGAGCTCAACATCTCCGAGCGAACCCTTTACCGCAAAATCAAGGAGTATGGTTTCGAATAAAATCCGCCTCGCAGTAGCCCTCGCAGCCGTAGCACTCCTTGCGGCCGCATGCCGCATAAGCTATAAGTTCAACGGCTCGGCTCTGGACTACAATATATATAAGACCGTCCATGTGGGCGAATTCCCCATCCGCGCCGCCCTGGTGTACCCGCCCCTGCAGAGCGTGTTTGAAAACGAGCTCCTGAACTACATCGACCGCAACACCCGCCTGCAGACCACCGACGGCCTCTCCGACCTCACCATCGAGGGCGAAATCACCGGCTACAGCCTTTCGCCCCAGGCCGTGACGGAGGACGCCTACGCATCGATGACGCGCCTCACCATCACCGTGCGCGTAAAATACACCGACAGCAAGCAGGAGAACAAGGACTCCGACCAGAGCTTCAGCGCCTACCGCGACTTCCCCAGCTCCGAGATGCTCACCGATGTGCAGGACCAGCTCTGTGAAGAAATATCCAAAGAACTCGTAGAACTCATATTCAACTCGACCCTGGGCGACTGGTAACCATGACCACCGACGAACTGAAGAACCTCATCGCGCGCCTGCGCACCGCCGCGGCCCCCCTGCCGGAGGCCGACGCCGAGGCTCTGCGCGCCGCCATCGGGGAGTATCCCTACTTCCCGGCGCTGAGGATTCTCATGCTCAAGTGCGGCGAGCCGACGGCAGCCATGCGCCAGGCGGCTGCCCTGGAGGCGACGTCCGACCGCGTCATGGCCGCTGCCGCACAGGGGTCCGGGCGGGCCGACTTCTACCCCGCCGCACCCCCGGCCGAAAGCGTGCCCACCGAGGACGTCATCGACCGCTTCCTCAGCACCTACGGCAACCTGTCGCCCGACGAAGAGGCGCAGCTGGAAAAGATGATTCTCAACCCCACGCCCGACTATGGCGAGGTGCTCGCACGCGAAGAGCAGGAGAACCTCCCGAGCCCCGACGAAGCCACCGACCCCGACTCCCAGGAGGCGCGCCTGAACGCGTTCATCCTCGCCCAGCATCCGGCGGCAAAACCCGTCGGACCGGTGGCCGGAGAGCCCACCGAGCCCGAAACCCCGCCCGCTCCCGTTGCCCGCCCCAAACACTCCGACGACACCCCGCTTTCCGAAAGTCTGGCCCTCCTTTTCATAAAAAGAGGCAGATATGAGCGCGCTTACGAGATTATTTCGGGATTATCCTTGAAATTTCCAAAAAAAAGTGCTTACTTTGCAGACCAATTGCGTTTCTTGCAAATTTTGATTAAAAACCAGCGGCTCTCCGAGGGTCAAAACCCCGACGGCCGCACTGAATAACAACAACAAACTATGTACACTATCGTCATTGTCCTCACAGTGATTGTTGCCATCCTTCTGATCGGCATCGTCCTCATCCAGAAGTCGAAAGGCGGCGGCCTCTCCTCCCAGTTCGGCGGCGCCGGCGCTGTGATGGGCGTACGCCAGACCAACAACTTCCTGGAGAAGACCACCTGGACCCTGATTGCATGCCTGTTCGTGCTGTCGGTCATCTCCGCCTTCACCATGCCCCGCAACAACGGCGGCACCCAGCTGCGCACCCAGCCCGTTGAAGCTCCCGCTACCGTAGAGTTCCCCGCCGGCCAGTTCGACAGCCCCGTGACCATCCCCGCCGAGGCTCCTGTCGCTGAAGCTCCCGCTGCCGAAGCTCCCGCTGCTCCCGCCGGCGAATAAGGCCCGCAACCACATAACTCTTCACCCCATGGAGGCTCACGCTTCCGTGGGGATATTACGTATAACCAAACTTCTGCCCATAATAAAGTTTAAGAATTGGTTTTCCTGGTCCAAAACCTAAAGTTTAAGAATAAGTTTGCCGAGTCTAAAGCCTAAAACCTAAAGCCTAAAGCCTATAACCTTAAACCTTAAACTTTAAACCACTACCCCATGCAACGAAGCGATTTCGAAATAATGGCCCCCGTGGGCTCCTTCGAGAGCCTCCATGCCGCCGTAGATGCCGGTGCCGACTCAATCTACTTCGGCGTCGAGGGCCTCAACATGCGCTCGCGCTCCAGCGCCAACTTCACCCTGGACGACCTGCGCGCCATAGCCGCATTCTGCACCGAGCACGGCGTCAAGACCTACCTCACCGTCAACACCATCATCTACGATTCGGAGATGGACAAGCTGCGCGCCATCGTCGCCGCCGCCAAGGAGGCCGGCATCTCCGCTATCATCGCCAGCGACATCGCCGCCATCATGGCTTGCCGCGAGGCCGGCGTCGAAGTGCACATCTCAACTCAGTGCAACATCTCCAACCTCGAGGCCGTGCGCTTCTACGCACAGTTCGCCGACGTGATGGTGCTCGCCCGCGAGCTGAACATGGAGCAGGTCAGGAGCATCTACGACGCAATTGCAGCTGAAAACATCTGCGGCCCCGCCGGGAAGCCCGTGCGCCTGGAGATGTTCTGCCACGGCGCCCTCTGCATGGCCGTATCCGGCAAATGCTACATGAGCCTCCACCAGATGAACTCCAGCGCCAACCGCGGCGCCTGCACCCAGATCTGCCGCCGCAGCTACGGCGTCACCGACCTCGAAACCGGCGACGAACTCACCGTGGAGAACAAGTACATCATGTCGCCTAAGGACCTGAAAACCATCCACTTCCTCGACCGCATGATTGATGCCGGGGTGCGTGTGTTCAAAATCGAAGGCCGCGCCCGTGGCCCAGAGTACGTGTCCATCGCCGTGCGGGCCTATTCCGAAGCTATCGACGCCATCATAGCCGGCACATACAACGCCGAGGCCGTCGCACGTTGGGACGAGCAACTCGCGAAAATTTTCAACCGCGGCTTCTGGGACGGCTACTACCTCGGCCAGCGCCTGGGCGAGTGGAGCGGCAAGTACGGCTCCTCGGCCACGCGTGTGAAGCAGTATGTGGCCAAGGGCGTGAAGTATTTTTCCAAGCTGGGCGTGGGCGAATTTTTCATGGAAGGTCCCGAACTCTGCGTCGGCGACGAAGTGGTCATCACCGGCCCCACCACGGGCGCACTCATCGTCAAGGTCGAGGACATACGCGTGGACAACCGGAGCGTCGAGCGCGCCGTCAAAGGCGACGCATTCTCCATCGCCGTCCCCGCCAAAATCCGCCCCGCCGACCGCCTCTACCGCTGGCTCCCCACCGGCATTCAGTAATATTAGCATCGGTGTTAATCTGATTAATCCCGATTAATCTCGATAAATCCTGATTAATCCCGATAAATCCTGATTATTTCAAATTAATCAAGCCGTTAGGCCAGCAGGAGCACCAGCACGATGCCGAAAATAATCAGGACTGTGTTGGACACGGCGTAGGTGATGGTGTAGCCGATGGCCGGAACCGTGCTCCCGAGCCGCTCCTGGATGGCACCCAGGCCGGCTGTGGTCTTGCGCGCACCCGCACAGCAACCGAGCGCAATGGCCGGGTGGAATTTGAACACCTTGTAGCTCAGCCACAGGCCGATGAAGAGCGGAATGAGCGTCACCGCCAGGCCTCCGACAAAGATTTTCGGCCCCACGGCCATGAAGGAGTCCACGAACGTCGGACCCGACGCAATGCCGATCACGGCGATATAGAGGTTCAGTCCCAGGTTGTTGAACACCCACAGCGATGCCTTGGGGATTGCGCCGTAGACAGGGCGCTTCGAGCGTAACCAGCCCAGAATCAGACCCATAACCAATGCGCCTCCGCTTGTGCCGAGGCTGACGGAAACATTGCCGATTTTCACCGCCAGGCAGCCCAACAGGCCGCCTAAGAGCACGCCCAGGCCAACGAACACGAAGTCGGTGGCCAGCGTGGGCTTGTCGGCGTACCCTAACGCACCGGATGCTGTGTCCACGTATTTCTTACGGCCTACCAGCTCCAGCACATCGCCCGCCTCAACTGTCACATCCTTGGCCGGACGAACCACGCGGCCGTCGCGACGGATGCGCTTGATTTCGACGCCGTACATATACTCATTTTCAACCAGTTGCGGCACCGTCACGCCGCCATGGCCTTTGCTTACAGTCACTTCGACATCCTCCACGGGGAAGGTGAGGATGCCGATGCCGGCCACTTCCTCGCCCAGCCATGCATTGTCGCCCACGATAAATTCGCGTCGACCCGACACCACGATGATGTCGCCCGGCTGAACCACCGAATCCTTCGTTGCGTCGCTCACCGACCCATCGGCGGCCTTGATGCGTTCCACCAGCAGGCGACGGCCCGACTCCTCGAAGCGCGTCTGGATTTCCTCCACGGTGTGCGGGGCAGTCATCCACGAGCCGTTTACGCGGAAAGCGCGGAAGGCCACCGGGCGGCAGGCGTCGAAGAAAGCGGGGTCGTCGGTCGGACCACCTTGCGAAATGTTGCTCTCGTACTCATGCGTGAGGCGTTTCACCTTCTCCAGGCCACCCATCATCCACGGGCCGATGTAGCCTATGAGCCACACGGCTCCAAGGGTACCGAACACGTAAGTCATTGCGTAGCAGACGGGTATAGCGTCCACCATAGCCTTGATGCGGTCAGGTTCCGCCGTTAAGCCCCCGATGGTATCCTCAGCCGCGCCAACCACCGGGGAAGCCGTCGAGGCCCCCGCCATCATGCCCGCCGCCTGGCCGGCGTCCAGGCCCAGCCATAGGGCCATCAGCCACGACATGCCCAGTATCATCACGCACATAACCAGCGCGAAAAGCACCTGCTTGAGGCCGTCGCCCTTCATTGCCTTGAAGAACTGCGGACCCACGCTGTAGCCGATGCAGAACAGGAAGAGCATGAACGAGAACGTTTTGAGCGGACCGCCAACATTTATGTTCATCTGGCCCACCAGCACCCCGACAATAAGCACGGACGTGACTGTTCCGAGGGAGAACCCCTTGAATTTAATGCGCCCAATCAGGAAGCCGAGTCCGATTGTCAAAAACACGGCCAGGGCCGGATTATGCCGAAAAGTTTCTAATAACCACATTATAAGCAAATTAATCAGATGTAAATTCAATTCGTAGCGATGGCGCCCCCCAAGGCACACACCTACATATAATATAACGCCCACCGGCCCCCGATTGTTCTCCGTCGCACCCCCTCCATGCTTTCGCCCTTAGGCCGCACCGGACGTGCGTCTCTACGGCGTTGACTGCCAGTGCGTTGCTACCAGCCAATCCACCTCTATGGGCTTTGCGGTCTCTGCGGGATGTTTTGCACGCGGGATTTATCGAGATTAATCTCGATTTTTATGGCGTGACACCAATTATGCATTATGAATTATGCATTAGAGGAGGGTTGCCTGGCGGGCGAGGAAGCGGTGGCCCAGGCGGCAGTAGAGGCACTTGCGGGGCAGGCAGTACTCGCGCCGGAGCTGGATGAGGGCCTGGGAGGTGAAGGCGTCGGGGCATTGGACGCCGGCGGCGCGGAAAAGGCGCACGATGTTGTTGCGCTCCGCCGGGAGCGTTTCGAGCATCGAAAGGGCGCGCTCGTGCATCTCGTCGCTGCCGTAAATCTCGCTGTAAGCGTTAAGCATCGGCACCACCACGTTGATTACCAGCACGTTGAGCGAGTCGGTGCTGAAAGCACGCGTCTGGCCGCCGGAGCGTCCGGGGCCGAAGTTGACGTGTCCGGCCCAGAAGCCGCTGAGAACGACGTCGAAGAGCTCGCGGGCCTGGTCGACGCTGCGGATATAGAACATGCGGTCGGCGGCTTCGAAGCCTGCGCCGACTATTGCCGCCAGGGCGCCCAAGCGACGGTGGGGGAAGTTCTGCGGACGCATACGCGCCATCTTCCACCCAAGCGCGGCCGGCGCCTTGAGGCCGAACTTCGACGCCATGAAGTCGTACTCCTGCCGCAACCGCTCCAGGTAGGCCGCGGCCTCAGGGTCGGCGGCGTCCCCGCTCAGCAATCCTGCCTGCCCGAAGAGGATGGCCTCAAGGGCCAAGGGGTTGTCGCGATGCTTCATCAGGACCGCCGGCGGGATGGACAGGGCCAGGCGCTCGAAGGGGTCGCTGTTGAGGCCGAAGCCAAGCGCACGCGCCAGCGTCACGAAAATCACGGCCTGCCAGTCGCCCTCGAGGCGCTCGTAGAGGCTGCGGATGCGGTCGCTCTTGGCGAAGATGCGCTCGTGGGCCAGGGCCGTGAGCCAGCTGTGGAGATGGATGTGCTCAACGTCTGGAAGAAATTTCGCACAGGGGAGGTCGGCCGTAGGGTCGTTGACCATCGCGTCGTAGCGGTCGCGGAAGTCGGCCGCACAGGGCATCACGAGCTGGGGTATAATCTCGCCGTCGGGGCGGGCGATGCGGCCGTCGGAGTGCTGCACCACGTGGAGCACCACCGAGTCGTAGGCGGGGTCGGAGTCGTGGCCATGGCGGTGCCAGTCGGTGGCGCGTACATGAATTTCGATGTTGCCCACCCACATGCGCGAGCCTATGCGCACCTTGGCGTTGAAAAAGTCGGGCCCGGCGTTGGTGTTGAGCAAGCCGGGGTCGATGACGGTGACGGCATTACCGTCGACATCGCGCATGGAGCCGGGCACCCACAGGCGGTGTTGCCACACATACTGCATGAGCCGTTCCATGGCGCGCGAATCAGAGGTTCTTGAGCTCGACCATGCGGGCGAGGTACTTGCCTATGATGTCGAATTCGAGGTTGACGCGGCTGCCCACCTTGATGTCCTTGAAGTTGGTGTGCTCGAAGGTGTAGGGGATGATTGCGACGCGGAATGAGTCGGGCTCGCTGTCGCAGACGGTCAGGCTCACGCCGTTGACGGTGACGGACCCCTTCTCAACGGTCATATAACCCTTGGCGACCATTTCCGGCGTGGTGGTGTAGTCGAATTTGAAGTAGGTACTGCCGTCCACCTCGCGGATGTCGGTGCAGACGGCGGTGGTGTCCACATGTCCCTGGACGATGTGGCCGTCCAGGCGTCCGTTCATCACCATGGAGCGCTCGAGGTTCACCTGCGAGCCTTCGGTGAGGTCGCCGAGGTTGGAGCGGTCGAGGGTCTCCTGAATGGCGGTGACGTTGTAGGTCCCGTCGGGGTTTAGGCCGGTGACGGTGAGGCACACGCCGTTGTGGGCTACCGACTGGTCGATATGGAGCTCGTCGGTGAAGGGGCACTCGAGGGTGAAATCGACGTTGGTGCCGTTATGCTTGATGCCCTTGACGCGGGCGGTGGTTTCTACGATTCCTGAGAACATGGTTTAGCGTTTGAGTTCAATGGTGAGGGTCTTGCCGGGGGTGAAGGTCACGGGCATCTCGAAGATGTGGGTGTTGCGGTCGAACTCGAAAGGTTTCTTGTGGCCGTTGACCTTCACGGTTCCCGGTTTGGTGGTCATGCAATTGATTTTGAAGTTCATCTCCACCTGCTCGGGCGCACCCTCATAGCTACCCTCGGAGGTAACGGTGATGAGAATCCGGTTCTTCCATGCCATGGCGTGGAAGTGGATGAGGCGGTATTGCCCCGCTTCGATGGTGCCGGGGGTCAGGCGGTTGTCGTCGAAGAGGGTATAGGAGCTTTCGACGTCGGTCAGCGGGTAGTATGCGATGGTGAAGCGGCCGGGGTTATAGTCGGCGGTGCTGGTCATGGGGTACTCGGCCAGGGGAATGAACGCGCCGGCCTTTACGAACATCGGCAGCACACCCAGCGGCGCGGGGTAGGCGCCGATTACACTTCCGCCTTCGATGACGTGCGAGCTGTTGTGGTAGTCAATCCACTTGGAGCCTTCGGGGAAGACGATGCGGCGCGAGTCGGCATCTTCGCGCATCACAGGCGCAACGAGCACCTCCGAGCCCCACATGAACTCGTCGCTGATTTCGTCGTAGAGCCCGCGCCCGGGTGTATCGAAGTCCAGCGGACGCACCAGCGGCCAGCCGTAGACGGCGTTTTCGTAGGCCAGAGTGTAGTTGTATGGCAACCAGTGGTAGCGCTCCTTCACCAGGGGCTCGATGATCGACGCATACTGCGGATAGAGGTAGGGCTCGGCAAACTGCTGGGCGTGGGTGCGGAACACGGGCGAGAATAGGCCTGTCTGCAGCCAGCGCACGTAGAGTTCGGGCATATATGGCTCGTCGCCGACGGCAAACCCGCCTATGTCGTGGCCCATATAGCCCAGGCCGCTGAGGCCCGCGTTGAGCATGATGCGCACCTGCGGCTCCAGGCCGCCCCACGAGCGCGACACGTCGGTGCTCCAGGGGAACACGCTGTGGCGTTGGAGGCCCGTCGTGCCCCCGCGCATGAGGGTCATCAGGCGGCGGTCGGGGTACTG
This sequence comes from uncultured Bacteroides sp., assembly GCA_964397235.1. GTDB lineage: Bacteria > Bacteroidota > Bacteroidia > Bacteroidales > Muribaculaceae > CAG-873. The sequence goes on from CAYNHP010000015.1 coordinate 36,267, forward strand.
CTCCTTATAGAGGTCGGCGATGATCTGGCTCCAGTCGTTGCCATATTTATTATGGTACGCGCGCGTACCCAGGCCATTGGCATGCAGAGCCCCTTCGGGATGAACCTCCGGCTCGCCCAGGTCGCCCCACCAGCCGCCCATGCCCATGTCGGTCAGGGCGCGGTAGCGGTCGGAGAGCCAGGCGCGGGTGGCGTTGTTGGACACGTCGAACATGCCTCCTTCGCCAACCCATATCTTCACTTCCTGCGGCGCGCCGGTGCTGTCGGTCAGGAGCAGGTTTTTGTCTTTCAGTTCGTTATAGTTGTCCAACCCGCGCCCGTTGCGCAGAACGTAGGGCTGGCTGATGGCTATGGTCTTGACGCCCTTGTCGTTAAGGCGCTTGAGCATCCCCTCGGGGTCGGGCCATTGCTCGGGGTCCCAGGCCAGCCGGCCCATGTCCTGCTCCTTGCCGTACCAGTACAGGTCCAGGACGATGCCGTCGACGGGGTAACCGGCCGTGCGCAGGGTGTCGATTACGCCCTCGGTCTCGGCCTGCGTGCGGTAGCCGTACTTGGAGGTGATGTAGCCCAACGACCAGAACGGAGCCAGCGGCTGCCGCCCGGTCAGACGCGTGAGTTGCTCGGTGAGTTGGGCCATGGTGTCGGCGCCGCCCACATAATAATAGGTGATGGGCTTATCGCTCTCGCTGATGTACTGGATTGGGTTTGCGAGGATTAGCTGCGCGGCGGCATAGTCGTCGAAAACGATTGCGAAGCCGTCGGAGGCCAGAAACAGCGGCATGGTGATGTTCATCTGGCTTATGCGCGGGTCGGAGCCGGTGTAGCCGTAGTTCTGGCGGTTGTACATGGTCAGGGTGTCACCGCGGAGGTTGAGCTTGTGGCCGCGCTCGCCGGCGCCGTAGAAGGAGCCGGTGGATGTTGTGGCCAGCGAAATCTGCATCTTGCCGTCGGCGTTGCGGTAGGCGCCGGCGTCGCTGATGCCCGAGCCGCGGCGTGCGCCGCTGATGCTGAGCACCCCTCCGTCGGCCTTGACGGTGATGCCCCCGGTGGTGGTCATGCCCTTGCCGTCGGCCTCAACCGTGGCCGCATCGGCCTCCGGGGTCAGCTCCAGAACCGACTGCACAGGCGCCGGCTTGGTTCCGGCCGGAACGTCGTCCACTCGGATTATGTGCGGCGTCAGAGCCGTGGCCGTCAGGATGCGTCCGTCGCGCGTGGTCACGCTCACGTCGGCCGCCGTGGCGGAAATAAACGCCGCTCCCAGGCCCGGAAGCAGCAGTAAGAGGGTGCGGATTCTCAGTTTCATATGGTTTCAATTTGAGTCTCGCAAGGTTAACTCAAAGTATAAGGTTATTGTTCAGGATTTATGATATAATCACTTTCGGGCACCTGAAGGTCAACGGGGTCGGGCATGAGGGCCTCCTCGCGGTCGGCCTGATTGTAGGTGGGCCGCAGGCGCCTGACGGGCACGGTGTCGGTGGAATCGGCCGGTGGAGGCGGCACGGGGCCGTCGACCATCGTTGCCATGGTCCGCACCGGCGGGGCCTCAACCACAGGCGCCACTGTGTCCGGAACCACCTCGGCCTTATCGGGCAGCGACGGAGGGTAGACGAACCCCAGCACATAGCCTATGAGCAGGCCAGCCAGGGCGGCGATGATTCCTGCTGTAACCACGGCGCGCTTGCGCCCGGGGGCGTACAGCAGGTTGTTGGCCTTGTCGGGACCCTCCTCCACAGCGTCGCCCACCACGGTGTAGCCCTCGATGGGACTTTGCTCCAGGGGGCGCTTGGTGCGCAGGTATATGCGGATGGACTCCATCGGCTCGGGAGTGTCCAGCGGTAGGTCGAAGCGGTAGGTATGACCCTTGGCCTTGAGCGAAATCATGGCCTTGGAGGTGCGGGCCAGGTTCATGATGCCTCGGTAAGTGAAGAACCCCACGGCGGCCACCTCGACGTCGGCGGCGGTGAGTTCGGCGTAGGTGAACGGCGTCGGGCCTTCGATGGGCTTGCCGTTGACGATGATGGTGAAGCGTGTGGAGCCACGCTGGATGCCCTCGATGGCGATGTTGAACGAGCTGGGCGATATGAGCTTGCGGGCCTTGGTGGTGTCGGGCACGGGTATGGGCGTATCAGGCCCTTCGGGGGTGAGGTACACCTCCAGGGTCTCGAAGCCGCTGGCACGCCAGGCCACGGTGATTTCGTCGCCGACGGTCACCAGGAAGGGGGCGTCGAAGCGCTCCTGGAAGAGGTAGGGATTGAAGCCCTCGGGCGTGGGGCCGGGCGGGTTCAGGGCCGTCAGGGGCCGCAGGGCTTTGTCGGTGATGTCGGGCAGGGATATTGTGCGACCCTTGGCGGCATCGAGCAGCAGCACGCCGCTGAACTCCGCGAACAGGGGCTGGTACATGGGCGAATCGAGGTAGTCCTGGAGCGAGGGGTAGCCGGTTCCGTAGTAGGCGCACGCCGCACTCTTGCCGTGGCTGGGGATGCGGCGCGGGGCGTCGTGGCGAACCTTGTAGTCGTGCGCCAGGGCCGACCGCACCTTCGCCGTTGAGTCGGCCGAAAAATCCTCCAGCATCAGAGCCTCCATGGCCACGCGAAGCACGATTTCACGCTCGAAGGGCGTCATCTCAATGCCGTCGGGCATAAGGAGGGTGGCCACACGGTGGTCAGTCCCCCGCCCCTCCATGGTGCGGATAATCGAGAACAGGAGCCCCTCGGGAATCTGGCGGAGCATATAGAAGAGGTTTGGCACACGCTGGTCGTAGTCCACATTACTCAGGTCGCTGCGCAGGTCGCGGATGTAGCTCTGCACGGCGGCAGTGGGGTTGATGCTGAGCAACCCGCTGTAGCCGTAGTGCGACTCGGTGATATATAATTGCAGTTGTGCCATGTTCGCCCTGATTAATTTGCAAATATACTTATTTTCTGAAACATAATCCAAAACCACCCGAAAAAATTTCGCGAACGCCCGAAATAATTCACTATGCACAATTCTTTGCGGAGCAAAGCGCCTACGGCGGTTACACAATGCATAATTGGGGCCCTTGCGCTTGCGAAGCAAG